>NZ_JBQEMU010000057.1:0-327 GCF_052044235.1 Flavobacterium sp. 22659 | reverse complement strand
ATGTTTACGAAGGCGATTCAGATTTAAGTTATATTCAGGATACAGAAGCTCCATATAGATCTTACGATGCTTTTACAAGTCTTATTTTTGGCTTTGCCCCAAAAGGCATGGTGGTAGTCTGGGCCAATTATGGTTTAACGGTAATAGAAATTGGACGGTATCAAGCCGAAATAATTACAAATAAAGAGGAACTGCAAGATGCCAAAAATAAGTATTTAAAAATTTGGCGTTTTTCTCCGAAACGTTTTGATGATCTGGCAAAAGACTTTTTTGTACCAGATGCTAATTGTGAGTTATGGGATACTTATCGCATTCGTTATAGCTGGA
>NZ_JBQEMU010000056.1:0-330 GCF_052044235.1 Flavobacterium sp. 22659 | reverse complement strand
AAACTGTTGATTTTGATAAACTGGTGCAAATTGCAAAAGCACTTGGTGTAACAGTTGAAGCTATTGAAAATTTTACAGAAGAATCTGTTTTCAATTTCTTTAATAACTTTTATGATAATAGTTCAAGTAATGGTCAAGCTGCATCTGGACCTATTTTTACTTTTAATCCTTTGGATAAAATGGTTGAACTTTACGAACGTTTAGTTTTGGCTGAAAAAGAATTAGTTCAGGCTGAAAAAGAAAAAGTAGAGTATTTAGAAAAATTATTGAAAAAGTAAAAATTCCGTCTTAATATCTTTGAACTATGAGCACATTGAACAGACCCAGAAA
>NZ_JBQEMU010000055.1:0-334 GCF_052044235.1 Flavobacterium sp. 22659 | reverse complement strand
TTGCCTGAAGGGCTTCTGCATCAGCTTTTGCCTTAGCATCGGCTGCTAATTTCGCTTGCAATGCTTCTGCGTCTGCCTTAGCTTTTGCATCTGCAGCTAACTTAGCCTGACGTGCCTCTTCATCTGCCTTCGCTTTCGCCTCAGCTGCTTGTTTTGCCTGAAGCGCTTCTGCATCGGCTTTTGCCTTAGCATCGGCCTCTAATTTCGCCTGACGTGCTTCTTCCTCTTCTCTTAATTTTTTCGCTTCAGCTTCTGCTTTTGCTTTTGCTGTAGCTTCTGCATCGGCTTTCACTCTTGCATCTGCTAATAATTTAGCTTGAGCAGCTTCCATATC
>NZ_JBQEMU010000054.1:0-382 GCF_052044235.1 Flavobacterium sp. 22659 | reverse complement strand
GTATACGCATATATCCTAACAATCGTAAAGTGTATAATGAGTCATATAAATAATACAAACAGCTTTGTTAAAATATGGAGCAACAGGGATAAAAAAACTATAAAACTTTTAATCTGCTTTTTAACCACTATACAAATAACAAGCTGTCAAATGATAAGAGAAAAAACACCTGAATGGCATGCAGAAATGTGCCATCCTGAAAATAAATATAGAATAGATATAGTAAAAGACAACATTTTTACTCTGGAAGGCTTACAAGCTGGGTTGCCTTATGGAGGATCTTCGGGTAAATGGGGAAATTCCGGAAAAATGTGGACAGAACAGCATGGCACACCCACTGGCGCAGATATTACTTATTATGCCGGTTACGATAACACTTTTT
>NZ_JBQEMU010000053.1:0-438 GCF_052044235.1 Flavobacterium sp. 22659 | reverse complement strand
CGATTGTTCCGTTAATAGGACCTAAATCTTCTTTTACTGCAAGGATTGCTGGTGCAGTCACTGTAATTTCTACAGTTGCTGTATTGCAATTTGAAGTATTCGCAACTTCACAGATTTTATAATCAAATGAATATTTTCCTGTTGGTGTGTTTGGTTTAACCGTAACTTCTCCACTTGTAGTATCAAAAGTTAAGACTGAAGGTAATGTAGAAGCTAAAGTTAACTCAACCTCATTTCTAACAACTGCATTACAGTTAAGCAAATCGTTTGATAAAACATTTGAAACAGCAGTTCCTCCTTCATATCCATTAATTGAAGCTGTATCTTTATTTGGTACAATTGGACCCACAACTTTTACTGTCTGAGTACAGGTTTGTGTATTTCCTGCTGCATCTGTAGCTGTCCAAGTCACAGTAGTATTTCCTAATGGGAAACTTG
>NZ_JBQEMU010000052.1:0-442 GCF_052044235.1 Flavobacterium sp. 22659 | reverse complement strand
GGGGTCCTGGGTTCGAGCCCCAGTCGGGTCACAAAAGGTCGTGTAATTTATTTTACTCGACCTTTTTTTTTAGGCCATGTGGAGAAACGGTAGACTCGCCATCTTGAGGGGGTGGTGCTCGCAAGGGCGTGAGGGTTCAAATCCCTCCATGGTCACTTGACGGGACAAAGCAGAAAACCTGTTTTGTCCCGTTTTTTTTGCCTTTAAGATTCTCCCTTTATACTTCCTGAAAGTTTTAAACAGCAAAACAACCTTCAGAAATTAGAGATTTAAAAAGAAACAAAATACCACAAAGCAGATATAATATCTGACAAAAAGATATTTTGCAGGATATTTTTTTATCTTTGAAAATCAGATTTTTTTCAATCTGTACGGCTTTATCTTGGAGCCTTTAGAAAATATATACTCATTATGGAACAAAAAATACATCAGGGAAGAAACG
>NZ_JBQEMU010000051.1:0-474 GCF_052044235.1 Flavobacterium sp. 22659 | reverse complement strand
CCGAACCTGTACATCCTTTACCATCTTTTACATAGAATGTGTAAGATCCTGCTGACAGTCCTGTAAATACAGGGTTTACTGTAAATCCTGTTGCAGCATTGTTGCTGTATGTATAGTTTCCTGATCCGCCTGCACCTGTAAGGGTTACAGAACCATCTGCGTTTCCGTTACATGTTGCCGATACTGGAACTGCTGTTACTGTAGGGTTTGCAATTGGGTCAACTGTTGCTGTTGCTGTTTTTGGACATCCGTTAGCATCTGTAACTACAAATGTATAAGTGTCTGCATTAGCAGCAGTAACAGAATATGTAAATGTAGGACCGGTTATTGGAGCACTTGGGGCGCTTACTGAACCTGAACCTTTTTGAACTGTATAAGTAAACGGTGCTCTTCCGCCTCCAATGGTTACTGTAATAACAGCATTTGGAGAAGCTGTACAATCTAATTCTTTTGTAACCTGAGCACCTGTTGTTA
>NZ_JBQEMU010000050.1:0-474 GCF_052044235.1 Flavobacterium sp. 22659 | reverse complement strand
CCGAACCTGTACATCCTTTACCATCTTTTACATAGAATGTATAAGATCCAGCAGCCAATCCTGTAAATACAGGATTTACAGTAAATCCTGTTGTTGCATTGTTGCTGTAAGTGTAGTTTCCAGATCCGCCTGCTCCTGTTAAGGTTACAGAACCGTCTGCATTTCCGTTACATGTTGATGCAACTGGAGATGCTGTTACTGTAGGGTTTGAAATTGGGTCAACAGTAGCGGTCGCTGTTTTAGAACATCCGTTAGCATCTGTAACCACAAATGTATAAGTGTCAGCATTTGCTGCTGTAACTGAATATGTAAAGTTAGCCGCAGTTATTGGAGCACTTGGAGCACTCGCTGCTGCTGAACCTTTCTGAATTGTATAAGTAAATGGTGCTCTTCCGCCTCCAATTGTTACTGTAATAACAGCATTTGGAGTACCAGTACAATCTAATTCTTTTGTAACCTGAGCACCTGTTGTTA
>NZ_JBQEMU010000049.1:0-526 GCF_052044235.1 Flavobacterium sp. 22659 | reverse complement strand
TGAGTTAAAATCTGCTGAAGGCGTAAAAGTAATTACTCCCGAAGCTGAGATGTTAACTGTTCCGTTTGGAACTGTAATAACTTGTGCCGAACCTGTTAATGTTGTTCCGTTAATTGAAACAATAGAAAGCGTATCTCCTTCAACATCTGTGTCGTTTGCAAGCGGTGTTAGAGTAACAGTGTTGTCCTCTGCAACTGTATATTCATCTTTTACAGCAACCGGAGCGTCGTTTACTGGATTAACCGTGATTTCAACTGTTACTACATTACTGTCTAAGTTTCCGTCATTGGCTTTATAAGTAAAACTGTCTGTTATCGTTTCGCTTCCGTCGTGAATGTAAGTGAAAGATCCATCTGCATTTAAAATTAAAGTTCCATGAGATGGTCCTGTAACTAAAATTGCTGTTAAGGCATCGCCTTCTACATCTGTGTCGTTTGATAAAACACCTGTAGCTGCAGGAACATTTAAAGTTGCTCCTTCATTTATTGTGTATTCGTCTTTTACGGCAACCGGTGCATCGTTTACG
>NZ_JBQEMU010000048.1:0-3539 GCF_052044235.1 Flavobacterium sp. 22659 | reverse complement strand
GTGGCTAAAAAGCAGATTAAAAGTTTTATAGTTTTTTTATCCATTGTGTATTTCTCTTTTGCGGTATTTTTCGTGTAATGCCCCTTCTTTTGCAGGTGCCTGACTTTCACGCCCGCCAAGCCCAATTTCATTGGCTTTTACAGACCAGTGCAGGTATTCGTTTCTTAATTTATGAAGGCTTTCTAAATCAAGGTAGTCCCAATAAGATAATTTCTTTAATTTCCACAAATAATCATCATCTATTGACTGTTTGTCTGTCAGATTTTCTTTGTACATTTCTATGTAACTATTGCGCAGGTCATTGCAGGCATTTACATAACGGTTTAAGTTATTTCCAATCATTTTTATAAATGAATCTTTAATAGAATAGGTTTCATTTAATTTATCATCCCTATATTTTACTCCTCTATCTATAGAAAAATGAAACATTAAGTTCAGCGGGATTTGATCAAAAGTATTATACAATTTTCTTGTTCCTATTACGGCATAATATGTTTCTAAGTCTTCGACAGAGCCTTTTTTCGTTTTTTTGGGTTCATAATCTGATTTATGAAATGAACCTGCCTGAATTTGGTTTTTAAGGAACCAGCCTTCATTAGTTACAATTTTTTTTAATTTTTGTACTTCTTCATCAGAATGATGGATCATTTTATTGTATATACTTTCCCTTTTATGGTACAAAACCGAGGTTTCTACTGCTCCGTTTATATAAGATCCCCCAATGTCTGAGTGCACACCCGGCAGTGTCAGTTCAAGACCGTGCAGTCCGGCACTTTGAATATTGGTGAGATCAAAATTTTCACGATATTCATCGTCTGATGATAACTGAACAACAAAATTTGCCCGCCTGCCTACATCTAAATGTAAATCTTCGACATCGTTGCCATGATAAAATCCGTGAGAAGCGACTGTATCATACAGGCCGACAAAATTAAACTGGATTTCTTGTATAGTAAGTTCTCCATCTAACAAACAGGCCGCAAAATAACCATGTTTGCCAAGTAGAGGATTGTCTGTTATGGTTAGTATTGCTTTTTTATCTTCCATGCCTTCATAATAGCCCGGTGCAACAACCTGTACCTTATTATTGGGCAGTTTACTGTATATGAGTGCTGGAGTATTAGCTACATGCAAAAAATGCCTAGCTGCGGCGGCACCCCGGCTAAAACCGTATACATTGATTTTTAAGATATCAATGTTCTTATTTTTATATTTTTTCAGTTCAACAGGTGCTTTTACACAGGCTTTTACCACCTTTGCCACAATACCTCTATACCCCATACCAGTTGCTACGTCAGGAAAAACATCGTCTTTTTCAAGATCCTCAGTACCAATACCTTCAATATATAATGCTTTTTGAAAAATTTCGTTAGGATCTACAGCATCGTAACCTCTGGCTATGTTGGTAAAATCGTTGGTATAGCTGTCGTTTTCTTTGTTGGAGTTTTTATGGTTTGTTCCTGCTTCTGTATTGGTTTTATTATTTTGTGTTCCGTCAAAAAAGATATTCAAGCTTACCTCAATGGCATCATTAAATGAATCTTCCGGGTGCAGCGGTTCATAATCGTGATAAGTTGTGCCTTCTTTTCCATATTGGATATTATGCTGGGCCGCTGCTATAGTAAGATTTCCTTCGGTGGCATGAATTTCAATATTACCTGATGCAGTTTCTGTTAATGTTCCTTCAATAATACTTATTATACTCATGATTATGCGTTTATAGAGTCTTCACCACTGTGATTTTTTACATTTTTAGCGCCTAACATTGTAATATCTGCCTCGGTGCTGTTTATCAATATGTTTTTAGCACGTTTTTGAATGTCTTTACTTTCAGTCTTTTTATTTCCTTTTATCCACTCACTTAAGCTTCCTGTAACTGTAAGAAAGAAATCAATTCCAATAGAAAGAAATTTCGAACCTGTAATTTTCTCCGTATAATCTCCTCCAATTGTATCGGTTTTATGCAGACCAATATTAACATCCATATTCTGCCCGGCGTTTATGCTTATATTTTCTCCTGCATTAATGGTGAAATTCTTAGGAGCGTCAACAGTTGTATTTCCGTTTCCATCCATAAAATACTTATTGCCGCTTGGATCTTCAATAGAAACACTTCCATCGGCATCATTCATTATGCTTGTAATTCCAGAACGGGTTTTCATGACCTTTAAATCATTATTAGGCGTGCTGAAACCGCTTTTTTCTTTTCTGCTGGTTATGGTTCCTATTGCAATAGGCAGTTCGGCATTATTGCCCTGAAAATCTACAAAAACTGTATCGCCAATTTCCGGCAGCGTATGGTTTCCTCTGGCATCGCCTCCGTATTTCTGCACGAAGGGAATATAAGGAGTGGTTTCGCCTTTGGCTTCCTGCCACGGCATCTGCACCTGTATGCCGCTGAGTCCGTCCGGGTCCGCATTGCCCGTTACAACAGCAGTCTGGCTTCTGCAGAACGGCACTAAATCAGGATCGGTCTGGGGAGAGAATACAGAACCGTTAAAGTTTACGGCTGTAAAATAATTTTCATAACCGCCTCCGTCGTCGCAAATGTGGGTTATCTGTGTTACGCGGTAGGAGCTTTCCAGCTGTACGTCGACACCCGCTATCCTGACTTCGTTTCCTATCGTAATTCCCGGAACTTCGCTGGAGGCTTTTACTTCTGTTAAACGGCTTAAAATAGCACGCATTTTGTTTTTGGCATATTCTTCTGAGGAACGTCGTGCAGATCCTCCGGCAGGATTCTGGTTAAGCTGTATTATGGTTTCTTTATTAAAGAACTCATTAGACTTATTTAAAAAGTTCTGCTGAAAACCATCGGCTTCCCTTCTGTATTTTAAGGTTTCATCGGTTCTGTAACTGCCGTCTCGGTTGTCATTTTCTATTACTTTAAACATTGCCGGCATGAGTTTAATGGTATAATCAAAATCCTGCATGTTTACCCCGTAAACTAACTGGGGCTGTCCGCCCACACCGCCGGGGCTTCCAAAAACAGTGGTGCGTCCGTTATAATACAGCCAGTGTCCGTTTCTTTTTGCCAGACGGTTTAGAAAAGAGAAATTACTTTCGTTATACTGCACCGTATAAGGCAGGTTTTCTAAATAAAATGGTCTTACATCCATATCAATATCACAGCCTGATTTTACTTTGGTTACAATATCGCTCAGGGTCATATTGGTAAAAGAACTGCATTCGGGACCGTTTTCGAGTGCTATCGTGGAGCTTTTCCCTTTTATTACGATAATTTCTTCTATATCTTTTACACGGGATTTCTTCAGTTTTACTTTGGTTACCACACCATAGAACTGCATGGTGTAATGTTTAAGGTCTGCGCCAATCATGAGATCTTCCAGACCGTCTATAGGTTTTATTTCGATGCTGATTTTCTCGCCGTACAGTTTTTGTGAAAAAGGCATCACACTTTTAAACTCGTCAACTAATAAATCCTGTCGTACTTCAAATGAAAAAGTATGATGATCGTGGATGGTTTGAAATATCTTTAATTTATTGAAATTGGTAATCCTGATTTCGCCTACTTTAAT
>NZ_JBQEMU010000047.1:0-5405 GCF_052044235.1 Flavobacterium sp. 22659 | reverse complement strand
GGTTCTGTAATTGTAACATTTAATGTTGCTGAATCACAGTCTTTAGCATCTTTTACAACAATCGTGTAAGCACCAGCCGTTAATCCTGTAAAGATATTTGAACTCTGGAAGGCTCCTCCGTTGATGCTGTATTGGTATGGTAAAATACCATTTGCAGCTGTAACGATGATGCTTCCGTCGCTTCCTCCTGTACATTTAACATCTGACTGTGTAAATGTAGCTGTTGGTGTTGTTGTTGGTGTAACTACAACTGGGATAGAAACTGCCCCACATCCCTGGCTGTCTGATACTCTGAAAGTATAAGTTCCATCTGCTGTTGTTGTATAAGGCGATGTTGCCGGAACATAGACTCCTCCGTTGAAACTAACCTCAAAACCATTATAAGTATTTGTTCCCTGAGTGGCAAGTAAAGTAACTTCTGCTGCTCCTGAACATTTTAAATCTTTTGTTAAAGTAGCTTGTAACAACAATTCCTGATTCAATGTATAAGGTGTAGATGCGACACAGCCGTTTCCGTCTTTAATATAGAATGTGTAGTTTCCTGGCGCATTCAATACAAAGTTTGGACTTGACTGATAACCGTTTCCAATACTAAACATTGGCGTACCAACATAAGTTCCTGTAATTGTAATATTTACTGGACCTCCTTCGTAGCAGTATGGTGCTGCTGACGGAGTAATTGTTGGTAAAGCATCTGCTGCTATTGTAATATCCAATTTAGTAAAACATCCATTTGCATCAATTACATAAGCATCCCACTGTGTGTTAACTGCTGGATCTAAAACTGCACTAGCAAAAATATCGTAATCTGCTGCATTTGGAGCAACTCCGTCTTGAACAAACTGATATCTGTAGTTTGGTGTTCCACCCGCAGCTGCAACTTCTACTTTTGCTCCGAAATTACAGTTTGCATTTACGTTTGTTATTTCAGTTAAAGTTAATACAGCCGGCTGAGTAACGGTAACTGTAGCAAATGCTGTACAGTTTGTGGTATTATCTGTAACAGTTACTGTATAGTTTCCAGGAACTAATCCTGTAACATTTACTGTATTTCCTGTTTGAGTCAATGTTCCTGTACCTGCTGTTAAAACTGCTGTGTAAGCTGTTCCGAAGTTGGCAACCGTAAAGCGTACTGCTCCGTTTGCATTTCCGTTACAATCTACATTGTTAACCAATTGACCTGCAATTGTAATGTTTGTTACAGGGTCAACTGTATAAGATTCCTGATAAGTACAGCCGTTTGCGTCTGTTACTTGGAATAAATATGTCTCTGGAGTTAATCCGGCAAATGTTGCTGAAGTTTGTTTCCCTACAACAATTGGAGATAAAATCTCGTATTGAAGCGTACCAACTCCATTCTGTACATTACTGATCGTAACGGTACTTGTTGTACTTGCCGCTGGAGCACAATAAATTGGCGTTCCGTTGATATCCATGTCTGTTGGTGCGTTTAACGCTGGAACGTTAACTCCATTCGTTAAAGTAAATGGACAATTATGAGCATCTTTCACTAAAACATCAAATGTTGTTCCTGCAAAAGTTTCAAAAGTATTGTCACTTGTATAAGTTGTTCCTCCATCGAAACTGTACTGATAAGGTGCAGTACCATTAGAAGCCGTAACTGTAACGATCGCTTTTGTCGGCGCATTTCCTGTACCACAAGCTAATGGTGCAGTGATTGTTGACGATGCTGTTAAAGCTGTCGGCTGTCCAATAGTTATTGGTGTACTAGAATAAGTACAAGATTTAGCATCTCTCACTGTAATAATGTAAGAAGTACCTGCACTTAATCCTGTAAATACATTAGAAGATTGGAAAATTCCAGTTCCTAATTGATACATATAAGGACCAACACCTGAAGTAACATTTACAGTAATTGTTCCGTCTGCTCCGCCATTACAAATTACATCTGTTTGAGCCGTTGTAAATATAGCCGCCGGAAGTGGATCCAATCTAAATGTTGTTGTCGCCTGACAAGCTGCAGGTAATTTCGCATCACTTACTCTAAAGATATAATCTCCTAACGCACTTGTCGAAAGCACATTTGTCGCCATAGTAGTATAAGAACCTCCACCATTTGTAGAATATTCGTAAGTGTAAGCTGTATTGTAACCTCCTGTAGCTGTTAATGTAATTTCAGCATTTGGAGTAGCCGTACAATCTAATTCTCTAGTCAATTTAGCCTCTAAGAATAGTTGTGGTTTCACTTCGTAAGTAGTAGTGGCTGTACAACCGTTACCGTCTTTAATAACTAAAGTATACACTTTTGCCTCATTGAATGTAAATGTTGGACTTGCTTGGAAAGCGCTTCCGTTTACACTGTAAGTTGCTGCTCCAGCAATATCAGGATCAACAGTTCCTACAATTGTGAAATTAAATGGACTACCCGTATAACAGAACGTTGCAGGTGCTGTAATAGTCGGATCGTCATCTTTGTCTAATGTTACATTCGCAGATTTAATACAGCCATACGCATCTTTTACATAGGCAGTATAAGTACCTCCATCTCTATTAAATGTGTTTGCACTTGCCCATCCAGCAGTAGCTGCAGTTGGAGCAGGATCTGTTGATGGCAATAACAAGTAAGTATATGGCGCTGTACCATCTTTAGCAACAGCTGTAATAACTCCTGAATTAGCATTACAGTTTGCGTTTTTAGAAACAGAAGCTGTAATAGATAAATCAATTGCAGATTCAGTAATGTTAAATGGTACTGTAGCTACACTACAACCAGCATTTGTTGCACCAGCTGTTTCTCTAATTACTACAATATAATTTCCAAAAGTTAATGGTCCTAAATTAGAAACTGTAAAACTTCCATTAGCTGGAACGTTTCCTGTACCTACCACTCCAGTACTAACCATTGATTGAGAATTATAAATCTCATAACTAATTGGTGTAGCAGCAGAGTAAGTGCTATTTATTGTGAATGAAACATTTCCGTTTGCACTTCCTTTACATGTAATGTTATTTGATGTAAGTGCACTAGTTGTTAATGTTGAATTCGTTGAAATTGGAATATCAGCCGTTTCAAAATAGTAACATCCTGTGTAAGCATCATGAACAATAAAAGTATATTGAACACCTGGAATCAAATTCGGTATAGTTACTTTTTTACTTCCCGGATTTGTTCCTGGAGGAGTTCCAACAACGTCTTCATCATACCATGGTAAAGTAGTTGGAGAAGTGTAAGTCATTCCTGGACCAGTATAAACTGCAAAGTGGAATGGACCATTACCTGTAAGATTTGTTGAAGCCGCACCAATTGCCACAACTGCAGAACCAAGTCCTGAACAATTAGCTGCTGGTGGTGTTACTGTAATATCTAAATCTTCAGGAGGAGAAGCTACTAATACATTTTGGATTAGAACAGAACATCCGTTTCTATCCACTACATTAATTTGATACAATCCAAAATCAACAACATTGAAACTAACTGAAGTTGTTCCTAAATTATTCAATTCAGAGTTGTTGTATCCATTTACTCCCGTTACATAATAGTTATAAGGGCCAACACCTCCTGTTACACTGTCAACAATGACAGAACCCTTAGAAATACCTGTTAAAGTATTACAAGTAATCGGTACTGCGTGATGTGCAACTGAAATAGGCAATGGTTCACTTATAGTAATTGTTTCTGTATCAAAACATCCTCTAGCATCTCTTACAGTAATTGTATAAGTACCCGCTGCTAAACCAGAAGTTTGTGTTCCATAATCTTTTCCTGTAGTTGTGTTTAATACATTGATTACAAATGGAGCTAATCCTTTTGTAGCATCGTATGTCACAGAAATTGCTGCAGTTTCCTCACCGTTGCAATTAATTGTCTGTGTTTGTGTAACACCTGTAATTTCTGGTGTCACCGTAGGAGTTATAATTACAGCTGAAGATGTAGCAGTACAACCTCTAGAATCTGTTACTGTAAATGTATAAGTTCCATCTGTAGTTGTTGTAAATACATTTCCTGCAAATGTTCCTGTATTTGGTGAGCTTGTGTATGTGTAAGTACCGTTTCCGCCTGCTGCAGTTAAAGTAACTTGAGCTGCTGCTGGAGCAGAACATGTAATATCTTTATCTAAAATTGCAGATAATGTTAATGGATTGTTTACAATCACCACATTACTGTCTGCGGTACAACCATTACCGTCTTTAATTCTAACAGTATAGCTTCCTGGCGTAGTAATAACAAATGTATTACCTGATTGATATGAAGCACCATTATTTATACTATAGCTTAATGGAGCTACTAAACCAGTACCTGGAGTTGCTGTAATTGTGTAACTTCCTACACCAAAACATTGTCCAGTTGCACTAGCTGTTACTGTTGGAACAGCATCTCTAGTAATTGTAATATCTAATTTGAATGAACAATTATTAGCATCTAAGATATAAACATCCCAATTTGGAGTTGCTGGATCTAAGTTTGCTTTATTATTATTTGAATATGTTCCTGCCGGAGCACCATCTGGAACAAATGAATATCTGTAAACTGGTGTTCCACCTGCAGCCGTAACTGTAACTTCTGATGTAGTCACGAAACAGTTTCCGTTTACAGCTGCATAAGTAGCTGTTAAAGCTGCCGCAGGCTGATTAATTGTTATAGAAGCATTTGCTGAACATCCTGTAGTTTCGTCTGTAACAACAATTGCATAAGTATTTGCTGTAAGACCTGTTAAATTAACAGTTGCAGCAGTATTTCCTGTTACAGCAGTTCCGCCGTTAACCGTATAGCTGTAAGAAGAAGTTGCAGCAAAACCAGCAACATCTAATCTAATAGATCCTGTATTACCTCCATTACAAAGAACATCACTTGTTTTCTTAGCAATTAATGTAATTGGAGTCGCAGGGTTAATAGTATGCGCTTCTGTATAATAACATCCGTTTGCATCGGTAACTTTGAACATATAAGTTCCTGGAGCTAATCCAGCAAAACTGTTTGATGTCTGTTTAGCAATAATTACCGGAGATGGAGCAATAGTTTCGTATTGTAATGCACCTACTCCGTTAGTTGCTGTTAATGTAACTGTCGTAGTTGTAGCATTACAAGTAACCGCTGCTGCAGCGAAAGTTAAATCTGTAGGCGGGTTTAATCTTAATAATGTTCCAGTTCCAGAAACTGTACATCCTTTTGCATCACGAACTTCGTATGAATAATTCTGGTCTGCTCCGTTATCGTTTAATGTCAATACATTGTTTGAACCAAATCCGTTTGAGTTGAAACTGTATTGGTAAGGAGCTGTTCCTGTTCCTGCTGTAACATTTACAGTAACTGTTCCTGCTGCTTTTCCGTTTGATGTATCACATGTGAATCCAACAACCGATGGAGTAGCTGCCAATGTTGATGGCTCTGAAATGTTAACTGCAACCGAACCTGTACATCCTTTACCATCTTTTACATAGAATGT
>NZ_JBQEMU010000046.1:0-7098 GCF_052044235.1 Flavobacterium sp. 22659 | reverse complement strand
TTTCTGTATAAACAACTGTAAAAGGACCTGTACCTGCAGTTGATGTAAAGGTCAGCTGGCCAGCACCTGTGGCACAAAATGGACCATTTGCTGTTAAACTTCCCTGCGGTAAAGGATTAACGGTAACCGTTGTTGCGTTTGAATTTACAGCTGAACATGTTCCACTTTGAATTACAGCTCTAAATTGAGTTGTTTGAGTAAGTGCCCCTGAAGTGTAAGATGTAGTTGTATTAGTAATAGGTGTCCAAGTTGAAAATGGAGATACTGAAGATTCCCAACGAAGAACAGAACCCACATTTCCTGTTAAAGATAATGCCGCACTTGTTGCTCCAGAACAAATTGTTGTTCCTCCACTTACTGCACCACCAACTGTTGCTGGCGAAACTGTTATAGTTGCACTATTATTTGTTGATATATTAGAAGAACATACTGCTGATGTTAAATTAGTTACTGTTATAATACTTGTTCCTGGCGTGGTTAAACCTGTAGCAGTAAAATTTAGTGTACCTGGCGTAGTGACAGTAATTGTAGCTGTTAGGTTTTGAGTAGGATTTGTTGTATTATACGTTACTACATAAGGGCCAACAGGCAGTCCAGCTGCAGTTGAGGAAAGAGTGACAGAAGATGTCCCTGTTGTTACACAAGCATTTAATGCTGTAGTAGGATTCGCAAGGGTGTAAGTAGGACAGGTAAAAACAACATTAACCTGACCACGGGCACCTGCCCCTCCATTTTGAGGATTTGAAGCACTAACAGCGCCACCTCCGCCTCCGCCCAATTCACCTCCAGCATTCCCGGCCAGAGTTGTTAATAATACTGTAGGATGACCAGCACCTCCTGCACCTCCTGAAGCTCCAGGATTAGGTGTACCTCCATTTCCACCAGTTCCAGAACCAAGCAAAAGCCCTAAAAGCACACTTCCTCCATTTGTTCCATTGCCTCCTGCTGTAATAGTACTTCCTTTTGAAGCTGCTACTGTACCACCAGCGCCACCAGCACCGCCATTTCCTGTACCTCCGGCGCCACCTGCTGCAAAAATAGATCCACTTAATTCTGTTATTGTAGAATTCCCTCCAGGATTTCCATTTCCTGTTGAAGCTGCACCTCCAGCACCCACCACAACATTTAAGGTATTTCCTGGGGTAACCGCAATGTTAGATTGAGTTGCATATGCGCCGCCGCCACCGCCACCGCCGCTTCTTCCATTTGTTGCTGTTGGAGAAGCTCCTCCTCCTGAACCGCCGCCGCCCCATGCCGAAACATTAACTTGAGTGATCCCGGCAGGAACAACCATAGACCCACTTGTAGTAAATGGAGGCTGTTGTGCCCATAACGATATGCAAAAAAGGAAAAATAAGAAAGAAAGTTTTGTCTTAGAACAAGAAACTTTAGAATGTAAATTCGTTAAAGAAAAACGAAAGAATGAAAATTGGGTCAAAATCAACGAGGCAGGTAGTTTTTTTTTCATCGCACTATTTTTAAATTATATAGAAAAGATTCAAATCAATAAAATCTGATAGCTTCGGGATTCTAAATACCTTAAAAATAAATTTTGACTTTAGAAATTATTTCAAAATCAAAACAAAAAATAATGAAATGCTGTTTTTTATGGTATTTAAAAAAGCAATCTTATTTTGGCTGATAACATAGATGCGCAATTTGTTTTTAGGGGATAACAAAATGCGTTTCAACAGGCTTTTAAGTATGTTAATCGAGTGATTATTACAACAAGGTACGATTTTATTTACAATATATTTGGTTTAGCAAGACAAAAATCTAAAATTTAACACTCTCATAATCAAGCATGTAATTTTCAAGCAAAACTGTTAAATATTAAAACGCTAGTAAATACAGGGCTTAATGAAAGAAAATACAGCATATTTAACCACTTGTAGATAAGAAAACCATTTATTGAATGGTAATCAAAAAAATGTTTTTTTTGTATATCTGCTGTTAAAAAATGATCTTTTTTGTTATAACATGATTATTTTCTAAAACAATTTTCACCAATAGAACTTGATTTGAAGACTTCAAATTCCAAATTTGTAATTCTTCTTTTTCATGAAGATTTTTACTCCTGTAAAGTAATTTTCCATTAATATCAAAAACAGAAACCGTTTTAAGATTTTGTTTTTTGACTGTTATATCAATTGTTTTGTTTTTTACAGATACCAATACAGTGCTTTTTAAGTCATCAAAGTCTGGAATACTCAATTTTTCATTTTTAAAATGAATCTCAAATCTGTCCAGAAAAGTTCCTTTTTCACTATCGAAATCATAATTAACTTGACGTAAATCGCAGATTTGGTCATTCAACTTATCATACAAATAAATCTCTTTTCCACTCATTTCACCATCCACATGGTCAATCGAGATAGCAAGATTATCGGCTTCGGCTATTCTGTATCCTAAAGAGATTTTATCTGAATCTTTAAAAGGCATCGTTTGACCTTGAATTACTAATTTTTTGTTTCCAATTATACTGTAAAAATCTGCATACTGGTTTTCATTAATTGATTCAGCATCATAACGCAAATCTGACTTTGAATTTTCGCTGATGTAGCCAATTAAAATTTGCTTAAAAACTCCTTTTTTATTTATAAGATTTAGCCATAATCTATGTTTACTAAATTGTGTCGTATTTTTAAAACTCTCACTTTTAATCGGTTTATAAAAAACATTATTCTGACCTGCAATTCGCATAGTATTATTAAATTCAATAGTTCCAGAAACATTGCTTCTTATAAAAAAAGCCTGCCCTGATGCGATTTTTCCATTCGGAGCAGCATCTTCTTCACCTGCTGAGTTTGCTTTAGTACTAATTCCGCCAACTAAATTATAAACAGCATAATCATCTGAACTGTATTTAAAATCAGCTATAGGCGTATTGTGAGTCCAGAAATACAATGCTCCTGCAGTTTTTGTTTTGTTTACATTTAGAAAGATATCAGCATCAATAGCTGACGGATAAGGATTTCCTATTAAACTAAATAGGCCTGATGCTACTAAATCATACTCCACTTTTCCGTTATTTGGCAATCCCTTAAAAACTCCTTCAAAAATTGATCGCTCCGTTATTGAATAATCTTGTGGTCCCCTTATAGAATATCCTTTACCAACAATCATTGTATTTGAAGGTGAATCGATATCCCATTTTTTTAATTCTGTGTTATAAGAAGTATATTTATCAAATAAAGTATTAGGAGAAAAATCAATTAGTTTTTGATCCTTAACCGGAGATGACCAGTATGTGTAATCATAACGAACAATTGGTTGTGTTTTTCTTTTTAAATGTATAATTCCGGTGTTTACCATATCATCATCTGATTGATATAAACTGGCACCATCTTCTAAAACAAGAGTCCCAGAACCTAAATACGAGAATTCTATTCCTAGTGTATTTTTGTTAATAAGCGTTACTGTTTTTCCTGCCTCAATATTACAACTGCAAACATTTGAAGATACTAAATTTGGGAAATCTTCTTTAAAGAAGATCTCTTTTCCACCAGAAGGATAACCATTAGACCATGAGTTTCCATTCCAGATTGTTGATTCCAGACAAAGTTTCAGACGTGCAATTCTATGCTTGGAGATTCCGGAAATTGAATTAAAATCTCCTCCAATCAGTAATCTATAATCAGATGTAAAACTTAACGTATAAAGATTTTTATTTAAACGAGCATTAAAAGATGGATCAAAATCACCCGTTTTTAAAAGTCTGACAAATCTTGATGCAACATTACTTTTAAAAGTTGCAGAAAAAGTACCACCAGCTAAAATACGATCATCCGGCTGAACTAAAACAGTACGGACATCGCCATTACTAAATCCTATTCCAGATTCAAAACTTGTATCTAAACTTCCATTTTGATTTAATCGGAGAATTCGTTTTTGGGCAGTATTATTGAAATTTAGAAAAGTACCTCCAACAATTATTTTTTGATCAGATTGTAATGCGAGTGAATACACTATTTTATCAAAACCTTCTCCAATATTAAAACTTGAATCAAAACTTCCATCTATATTTAATCTTACTAAACGAGAAAAAGACTGACCATTAAATGTTCCAAATTTTCCTCCAACTAAAATCTTCCCATCGGGCTGGATTAACACATCCTGAATAGCAGCATCTGTCGCAAGATTAACATTAAAAGAAAAGTCTCTTGATCCATCTGGCAAAAGCCTGACTATTCTGGCTGGGACTGCAACATTATTATAACGATCAAAGCTACCAGCCACAATTATTTTTTGATCTGGTTGAATAGCAATTATATTAACCTGTGCATTAAATCCGTTACCAATATTAAAGCTGTTATCGATAGAACCATTTGGTAAAATTCGCACTATACGATTGCTTTGTGCATCATTATATTTTGTAAAACTACCTGCAAAAACAATTTTATCATCTGCTTGTTTTATCGCTGTTGTTATTGAGTTATTTGCTCCTGCTTGCCCTGTATTAAAACCATTATCAAGTGTTCCGTCATCTAATAACCTCGCAATTCTGGAAACAGAATCATTGTTATATTTGGAAAATTTTCCAAATACCATTGTTTTTTTATTCTCCAGTGATATAATTTTTAAAACTGAATTATCAAATCCAATTCCTGCTGAAAGATAACTAATATCTAACTCCCCTATTTCATTTACTTTGGCAAGCCTGCCTTGATTTTGTACGTCAAAAACAGAAAATGATCCGCCTATATACCATGATCCTTCTAAGTCATGAGCCAGCGCAAGAACAGAATTGTTACCTGGCCCAGAATCTGGTTCAAAATCACTTTTTACAGTTCCGTCAGAATCTAATAAAACTACTCTATTTACATTCATACCATTATAAGAACCTGTGAAAGATCCGCCAATCATAAGATTTCCCGAATTATCTCTTTTTATAACCTGAACCGCACCTTGTGTAAAACCTGATCCGGTAAAACTTAAATCACGTGTACCATCTTCATTTAAACGAAGTATTCTGTTTGCTATGTTTTCATTAAACAATGTAAAACTCCCTCCTAAAATAATTTTATTATCTGGCAAGACTTCAATTGCATTAACATTATCATTAAAACCGCTTCCAATATTAAAGGTAGTATCTGCACTTCCATCAGAATTTAATCGTATCATTCTATTACTCAAAAATCCATTAATTGATGTAAAATTACCAGCCAACAAAATTTTTCCATCTGCCAAGATTCTTGCTTTTGTAATGTTTAAAGAAGATCCAGAACCCGTTAAAAATGATGTATCTAAAGTCCCATTAGGTAATATTCGTGCAATACGATTTACCGTTACATTATTATATTTTGTAAAACTTCCTACAATTATTATTTTTCCATCTGGCTGTAAGGCAATATCATAGATGATTCCTGTTGTCGCTCCAATTGAAGTATTAAATGATGCATCGTATGTTCCATCATTATTTAAACGTATTAATCTGCCAGAACTATTTCCGTTAAAACCAGTAAAATTGCCCGCAACAATAATTTTGCCATCGGACTGCATATTACAAGCGTATATATTTCCATTAAAACCCGTTCCTATATTAAAAGTTTCATCAATAGTTCCATCAGAAAGTAATCGGGTTAAATGCGAGGAAACATTTCCGTTAACACTTGTATATTCTCCAGCAACTAATAGCTTATCATCTGATTGTAGAAAAAGGGCATGAACTGTTCCGTCAAATCCATCTCCTTTTAATCCATCATCAATTGAATTGAATGTTATGTCAACTTTGCCTTGTTGGGAAAAAACATAATTAGAAAATACTGAGCCTAGAAAAGACAATAAATAAATAAAATTTTTAATCAAAATAGTGAATTGTTTAATTTGTAAGAATTAACCGAAATTAATTTTCTTTTGATAAAACAGCAATACCCACTTTTGGTGATTTTTTTGCATAAAAAAATCCATTTGCCAAGTAAGACAAATGGATTTTTTATTTGAGTTTAGAAGTGTAATTCTATTTAAAGATCACTTTTCTGGTTACCTGGGCATTGTTTTCAAGATTAACTTTTACAAGCAGCACCTGATCGGCTGACTGAAGGTTTGAGATTGATAATTCAGTATTTCCGACTTTCTTTTTATTGTAAATCAGTTTTCCTGTAATATCGAAAATGTTTACTTCTTTAATGTTTTCTTTTGCTGAAGTAACTTTGATAGTTTTGTCTTTTACAGAAATTAAAAGTCCGTCTTTTACATTCTCGAAATCACCAGTTCCTAATGTTTTATTAGTGTAACGAAGTGCAAAACGATCTGTAAAAGTTCCCGCTTCTGTTTTAAAAGTATAGTCCTGAGCTTTTAAATCTGAAACAGTTCCTGTTGTTTTGTCTTCCAGATATACATTTTGGTTATCAAAGAACCCGTCAACGTGATCAATTGAAATCATAAAATCTCCTGCAACTGTTGTTTTGTATCCTAACGGAATTACATCACTGTTCTCAAAAGGCAGTCCTCGTCCCTGAATTGAAAATTTAGCCGTTTCGTTAATGCTGTAAAAATCTACATAAGTGTTTCCGTTGAAGCTCGCCGCATCGTAATTCAAGTCTAACCCGTTTGTTGCTCCTTCTATATAACCTACTAAAGTTTGTTTGAAGGCTCCTTCAGCATTGGATAAATTCAGCCATACACGGTTTCTTTCCAAGTTTTCAGTTTTTGCCGTTTTGTAGAAGCTGCCATTATTACCTCCCACTCTCATATCGTTTGTAAAGGTGATACTGCTGGTAACAGGTTTGGCAAAGAATCCCTGTCCGGCAGCAATGTATCCTGTTGGACCAGTCGCATCTCCGCCGTTTCTAACACTTCCCGATAAGTTAAAGGCCGCATAATCAGAAGAGGCATATTTGTATTTATTTGAACCGTCATTTGCCGGAGGCGTATTATGAGTCCATAAATAAATGGTTCCAATATTGGTATCGCCGATAAGTTTTATACCATTTATAGCTGAAGGATATGGGTTTCCAAGTAAATTAAATTTATTTGGCACAGTAGTTTTAGGGACATCTCCATTATTAGGAACTCCTGTAAATGAAGCAGTCTGAATGCTCGGCGTAACAATATCAAAATTCTGCGGACCTCTCACGCTGTATCCTTCTCCCGGAG
>NZ_JBQEMU010000045.1:0-7299 GCF_052044235.1 Flavobacterium sp. 22659 | reverse complement strand
CGGAGAAGCCAAATATTTATAGCCTCATTTAGCAATCTCTGCATAGAGCTCCAGCGGAGCGAAATATTTATAGCCCCAGAGGGGCGACATATTCTTTACCATAAAAAACAATACTTATCTTACAAAATTAAAATTATTAATTAGCTTTACCTTTTGTAATTTTAATTAAAACATGGCAGACACTTACTCTCAACTGTACATTCAAATTGTTTTCGCTGTAAAAGGAAGGCAGAATTTAATCTCTAAAAAATGGAAAGATGAAATTTACAAATATATTACAGGAATTATTACCAATCAGAAACAAAAATTGATTGCAATTAACGGAATGCCAGATCATATTCATATCTTAGTTGGAATAAAACCAAATATTTCATTATCTGATTTAGTAAGAGATATTAAATCAAGTTCATCTAAATTCATCAATGAACAAAAATGGATTAATGGAAAATTTGAATGGCAGAATGGTTTTGGTGCTTTTTCATATGGACATTCGCAATTGACTAATGTCATAAAATATATTGAAAATCAAGAAGTGCATCATAAAACCAAAACATTCAAGGAAGAATATATCGCATTTCTAAAATTATTCAATATTGATTTTAAAGATGAATATATTTTTGAAGAATTTTGATTTTATGCCGCTCCGCTGGAGCTTTAGATTTCATTTGGTTATTTTAATTGTTAGAAAATATTTTGCTTCTCCGAAGCATTTTTCAAATAAAATATGGCTTTGAAACTGATTTACATAGGGTTCTTTATCAGCATTTTTGGATGTTTCGCCCAAAACGATTCTGTGCAGAATCCGTATTTCAAATCTTATAGTGATAAAATTACGGGCAGTGTTTATTATTTAGACACTTCAAACAGCTTTCAAATTGCTTCTGGAAGTCAGGATTCAAAAATATTTGTAAATCTTATTCCAAACCGAAGAGAACAGATTGGCTTTAACTTAAACTATAAAATTATTGATGTTGGTTTTGGCTTTGCACCCAAATTTCTGAGTCAGAACAAAGGCGATTCGCATTCCAAGCATTTTAATTTCAATACCCGTTTTTATTTAAAAAAATGGATGCAGTCTTTTACTTATATCAATCAAAAAGGATTTTATATTAGTGATGACAATATTACGGCACAACTGCCTGATATGCGGACTATGAAAATTGGCGGATCGACGGCTTACGTTTTCAATGATAAATTTTCTTTCAAGACACTCGTTAGCCAAAACGAATGGCAGACCAAAAGTTCCGGAAGTTTTATTCCAACTTTCTCTTTTTATTACACCAATTTAGATTTAAATACACCCGATTCATCGCCTGGAGACATGTATGTTTTTACGCTGGCACCTTCCTATTTCTACAATTTTGTTATTAGTGATCGGGTTTTAATTGGCGCCGGGCTTGCTTTGGGAGCCGGACTAAATGTTATTGATAAAGATACCTCAGCTTTATATCAAGCTGATTTCAATTTAAAATTAGCTTACAATAATGACCGTTTTTTTGCCTTTGCCACTTTAAATACTATAAGTTTTGCCCAAGATGAAAAAGTCGATCCACGATTGAATGATAATATTGCGACTTTAAAACTTTCCGCAGGTTACAGATTTGATCCTCCAAAAAAAGTAAAGGAAGTTTATGATAAGGTAAATGAGAAAATCGGACTTTAAAAAACCTGCCGTCTCATAATCAATAAGTTGTGAAAATTGCTTAAATTACATGGATTTATAAAAACTAAAATTCATTATTATGGCAAATGTGAACCAGGAACAATTAAATCGTATGCATTCTGGCAAAGGATTTATCGCAGCATTAGATCAAAGCGGCGGGAGCACACCAAAAGCATTATCGCAATATGGCGTTCAAGAAAACAGCTATTCTAACGACGAAGAAATGTACACTCTCGTACACGAAATGAGAACCAGAATTATTAAAACTCCAGCTTTTGACAGCAAATATATTCTAGGTGCTATTTTGTTTGAAAATACAATGGACCGTAAAATTGATGGTCTGTGGACTGCCGATTATTTATGGGAAAAGAAAAATATTGTTCCGTTTTTAAAAGTAGACAAAGGCCTGGCAGATCTTGCCGGCGGTGTACAATTGATGAAACCCATTCCAAATCTGGATGAACTGCTTACCAGAGCCGTAGAGCGAAATGTTTTTGGAACAAAAATGCGTTCGGTTATTAAAGAAGCAAATCCAGATGGAATCCGCGATATTGTAGAACAGCAGTTTAGGATTGGTTTGCAGATTTTCGAAAAAGGATTGATTCCAATTATTGAACCTGAAGTTGATATTTACAGTGCTGACAAAGAAAAATCAGAAGAAATTCTAAAAGAAGAAATTCAGAAACAGCTTAACGCCTTGGATAAAGATGTAAAAGTAATGCTGAAACTTTCTATTCCAAGTGTTAATGATTTCTACAGCAGTTTAATCTCTGATCCGCATGTAGTTCGTGTTGTGGCATTGTCCGGCGGTTATTCGCGAGAAGAAGCAAACGACAAACTGGCTCAAAACCACGGATTAATTGCTAGTTTCTCCAGAGCTTTGTCTGAAGGACTCAGCGCAGGTCAATCTGATTCTGATTTTAATTCCACACTTAGTGAAACTATAAAAGCTATTTACAAAGCTTCAATTACTTAAAGATTCATTTTTCTAAATTAAAAAGAAAGATACTCTCTGCAAAAGGATACCTTTTGTAAGCTTCAGAGAAGCAAAACATTTATAGAAAAAGAATAGATTTTTACAATATGAAGCTCCAGAGGAGCGATATATATTTTTACAATCATTTATATATCGCTCCTCTGGAGCTTATTTTCATTTATCTTATTGGAATTCTATAAATATTTTACCCCGCTGGGGCTTTTCCTAATAAAATATATTTTTATGAATATTTCACCTTGTCAAAAAAAGCTCTCTTTTGTAAACTGTTCCTTTTTATTTTGAAGTCATCATTTCATCAGCCAGGTCTAATGTCTGCAAAATGATGTTTTTATTTGTTTGCAGCGAATTCAGTTTAAGCACAAACTTAAATTTATTGTCAATTAGTTTTTTAGGCGATTCCATTGTAAAATCTGAAAACTGCGATGCAATTCTATTCAGTTTGTTTAAATCGTCTTCTTTTGCATTTTGTCCAAAAGTTGTAACCGTCTGTGAAATATTAAGTTTCCCAAAAATAACATTCTTGCTCAGGTCTTTCTTTGTTTCTTTAACAAAAGCACCGCTTCCTTTACTAAAATGATCCAATGTATTGCTTACCGCGACAACATCTTTATCTTTTAGAATATAAATATCTCCATATTCTTTAGTTCCTGAAATTTGGTAATAATTTCCGTTTTGAGTCAGTATTTTTTTGCGAACGCCTAACTGCAGCAATTTATCTCCAAAAGTGGGATGAGTTGATGTAAAAACTACCGAAAACAGCGGAATTGTCTTTTTCACCTTTTCCTCTGTAATTTTTTCCTCGTAATTTTCATCATAACTATATTTTTTGGTCATTACCTCAACTTCTTTCACATTGTATAAAAAAGCACTTAAATCACCATCGAAAAGCTTTGCCGTGGCTTCTTCATCGACAATTGTAGATATTAAATCCGTGATGATTGCGATATCCTCTTTTGCAAATTTTGGATTCTGAAACATATCACTCATCAACGACGGAAACTTTTCAAGCGCTGCTTTGGTATTAATGTGATATGACATATATCCCAATGGTTTTTCAGACGGGAAATAATTAAAGATGTTTTTATTGATTTTTCTATCTCCAATTTTGCTGACAGCATCTGCAATTTCTTTAGAGTACTCTACAATTTCTTCGATTCTTGCATTGTCATTATCAAAATAGAAATCAAAGTTTATTCCTTTTACAAAATCTCCAAAGTTTTTCTGCATCGGCAAATATTTATCATAACCTCCAAACAATGCCATTGGAAGACTATATGCAGAATAAAAAGTAGAAATCATACTGCCGTAATCAACCCAGGTCGAAATATCTGCGCCAATATTAATCTTAGCTGAATTTGGTGCCGTAAAACCATTTTCGAATAAATGCTTTATAATTTCACTTTGGTTTTCTGCCAGTTTTCTATCAAATTCTGCTTGCTCAGCAGTATATTCTTCGTATGGATTTCCATCATACTGATACTCTTCCTGCACAGCATCTGTAAAAACTACAGGGTCATTTTTAGATACTGAAGGCTCTGCAATTTTTGGCGGACTTGGAACTGGAATTGCCGGATCACCATATGCGGGTGCTTCAACAATAGTATCGTTTTCATAATAATCTACTGCAGCAACAGAATCCATTACCGCTGTTGAAGTTGTTTCTTCATAATATTTCTTTGGAAGTCTTTTGGTTAATTCAAATATTACCAGAAATTCATCATTCCATGCCAGTGTTTTTTTAACTCCTTTTGGTGTAAAAACAGAATATTTACCCAAATCCTGGATAGCATTGTTCTCAGTTCCTGCTCCTAATTTTTCAGTTAAATACTGCTTTACAGCTTCTTTGCCTTTTATGGGAATCGTAAATTGGTAATACGGAACGCTGTCTAAAAAACTTCCGTGAATTGTAATTTTCTGATCTAATTTGATAATTGAGGTATATTTTCTCAAATCAAAATCAGGTTTCTTACTGATGTATTTTGTAATAATTGGATGATTGAGTACTTGGTTGATATCGACTTTTTTGGAAAGCTGATTTCCGTTAAACTGTACAAAATAATCGTATTTCTCCTGATTAATCTGAGCAAAAGAAAAATGTATGGCGAATATTAGAAATAAAGAATAAAATTGTTTCATAAATTAAGGCGTTAATTGGATCGTATTATTCATTAAAGTCGATTTTTTTAATACACTGTACATGCTTTGTTTTAAAAAAACGGTCTTTTTGTTTTTTGAGATTTTGCTGTTTGCATTGTTTACCGAAAGAATATCTTTATCGAAAGTATAGATTGCAATTATGCTGGCTTCTTCGAGATCTTTCTTTTTTTTAGGATCGTTCACTACTTTTTCGGGAATTGGATAAGATGCAATTCTTTCAAAGTTTTTGGCATTACTGCTGAAGTGAATTTGTTCGCGCTGATTGTTGATCGAATTTACCACTGTATTTAATGCTTTTAGATTAGCATAATTGAGTTTGATGATAAATACATAATTGTCAAAATCTGCTTTTGTCGATACATTCGAAATGCCTTCAATCTTAGAAGCTTTGATTTTAAAATCATCCAGTTTTTGGGAGATTTCCTGTTCGTTTGGGATTTTTACGCCATCGACTTCTTCAAGCCAAATAGCCGATTTGGTCTTAAACCAAGATTTCGAAAAGTCAATCATTAGCGTGTATTCACCACTTTGATCGTCGTGATGTTTGATTCTTTCTGTAATCTCAAAACAACTTGTTAAGAGCAGACAGCAGCAGAAAGCGAGAAATTTCTTCATTATACAAATTTAGACGGAAATATTTGAAAAACCTACCTCTAGCAATTCTTTAAATGCCTAAATTTTTAGATAATATTAACGGATTCTGTTATGGGCTAAACGCCTTATTCTATTCCTTTTTCTTTAACTTTGCACCACTCATTAAAACTTGAGATAAACTTCAAAAAAAATAAAAATAACTGCTGTTTTAGAAATAGATTCTGAGTCTGAGTTTCAAAGAAATCAACTAAAAATCTAAAATCTAAAATCTAAAATCTAAAATTATATGTTCCCATTACAAAGAGGCAGAAGATTAAGAGTAAACGAATCTATTCGTTCTTTAGTACGCGAAACCAGTTTAAGTCCATCGGATTTTATGTTTCCAATGTTTATTGCTGAAGGAGAAAATGTAAAAGTCGAAATTCCGTCAATGCCGGGAATTTTCAGAAGATCAATAGATTTAACAGTTGAAGAAGTAAAAGAACTTTATGATTTAGGAATTCGTGCCGTAAATATTTATGTAAAAGTCAGCGAAAATCTAAAAGACAATACTGGAAAAGAAGCCTGGAATTCTAACGGATTAATGCAGCAAGCTATTCGTGCCATAAAAGCCGCTTGTCCGGAAATGATCGTTATGCCAGATGTGGCATTAGACCCATACTCTATTTATGGTCATGACGGAATTATAACAAATGGTGATGTAGAAAACGACAGTACAGTTGATGCTTTAGTAAAAATGGCTGTTTCACACGCAGAAGCTGGCGCCGATTTTGTTGCACCAAGTGATATGATGGACGGACGTGTTTTACGCCTGCGCGAAGGTTTAGATGCTGCCGGTTTCCAAAATGTTGGAATCATGAGTTATTCTGCTAAATATGCTTCAGCTTTTTATGGTCCTTTTAGAGATGCTTTAGATTCGGCTCCAAAAGAAGCTGATGTTGTGGTCCCAAAAGACAAAAAAACATATCAAATGGATTATGCTAATCGTATTGAAGCAATTAAAGAAGCTTTGTCTGACGTAGAAGAAGGTGCAGATATGGTAATGGTAAAACCCGGAATTGCTTATTTGGATATTGTTCGCGAAATAAAAAACACGGTACATGTTCCTGTAACCGTTTATCAGGTTTCTGGAGAATATGCCATGATTAAAGCCGCATCTGAAAGAGGCTGGCTTGATCACGATAAAATTATGATGGAACAATTAATGTGCATTAAACGTTCTGGTGCTAATCTTATTTCGACATACTTCGCAAAAGAAGCTGCAATTTTATTGAATAAATAATATGAAAAAAATAGTATTCTTATCTGCCGTTTTAGCTTTTTCGTCTTGCAAAAAAGAAGTTTCAGAAAATACCGATTCCAAAACAGAAACCTATTCTGAAGGTGAATCGGCGAAAGCCAAAACTCCGGAAGATTTAGGAAAAGAACTTTTTGAAGGAAGAGGAAATTGTACAGCATGCCATTTACCAGATCAAAAAGTTATTGGACCAAGTATTAAAGAGATTGCCAAAATCTACAAAGACAAAAATGCTGATATTGTAACTTTCTTAAAAGGAAATGCAGATCCAATTGTCGATCCAAGTCAGTTCTCAGTTATGCAGACTAATTTTGGAATAACAAAAGCAATGTCTGATGAAGAATTAAAAGCTATTGAAACTTACATTTATAGTCATTTGAAATAATCAAATTATGTTGTAAAGCTTCGGAGAAGCGATATATTAAAACGTAGAAAAATATGTCGCTCCTCCGGAGCTTTATCAATATCGCAAATTGAATTTTCTATAAATATGCCGCTCCTCCGGAGCTTTATGACATTGTAAAATTAAATTCCTATAAATATATCGCTTCTCCGAAGCTTTATCATACTGTACATTGAATTTCTATAAAT
>NZ_JBQEMU010000044.1:0-8194 GCF_052044235.1 Flavobacterium sp. 22659 | reverse complement strand
GTACAATCTAATTCTTTTGTAACCTGAGCACCTGTTGTTAATTGCGGATAAACAACTGTTGCTGCCGGAGCTGATGCAATACAGCCGTTTTTATCCTTAACAGAAACTGTGTAAGATCCAGCTCCTACTGTGAAAGTAGAAGAAGGCTGGAAGTTTGTTCCGTCAATACTGTATGTTAAAGGAACCAATCCTGTAGCTGCTGCAGTAATTGTAAAAGTATTTCCTGAAGCTGTACATTGATTGTTTACCGTAACAGCTGTAATTTGAGGCATTGCATCTACAATTACTGTAACTGTAGATTTTACTGTACATCCGTTCGCATCTTTAACATAAACATCCCATACAAGATCTGCTCCTGAATTGGTATCTACTGTTAAAATGTTGCTTCCATCATATGGCGAACTTGGAACAGTTGATGGGTTTTTCGCAAAAGCGTAAGTATAATTAGGGGTTCCGCCTGAAGCAGTAACCGTAATTTGTGAATTGTCATTGTTACAGCTAACATTTGATGCCACAGCTGAAGAAACTGTTAAAGCTGCTGCAGGCTGAGTAAAAGTAATATCCGCAGAACTTGTACATCCTGTAGAACTGTCTGTAACTTGAACTGTATAAGTTCCCGCTGCAGCATTTGTCAATGTCAATACATTGCCAGATTTTGAAACGGTTCCTGTGTTTGGTGTAATTGTATATGTATAAGCGCCTGCAGTTGCAACTCCTGAAACTGTATAAGTTCCAGATCCTGTATTACCGCCTCTACAAAGAACATCGCTTACTTTGTTTGGTGTTACTACAATTGGAGCAGCTGAGTTAATAGTAAACGCTTCATTATAGTAACATCCGTTTGCATCGGTAACTCTAAAATTATATACTCCAGGAGCTAAACCAGCAAAAACACCTGTGGTATTTGTAGCTGCTGATCCTATAGGAGATGTAATAGCAAATGTTAATGGAGCAACTCCGTTAGTTGCAGTTGCTGTTACTGTTGTCGTTGCAGCGTTACAAGTAACTGCAGCCGCACTGAAACTTAAATCAGTCGGTGGATTTAATCTATTTATTGTAATAGTTTGAACTGGCGTTTTACAACCTTGAGCATCTGATACTACGTAAGAGATTGTCTGGTTAGTACCATTATCTGTTACTGATAAAGTACGTGTACTACTAAATGTAGTACCACCGTCAAAGCTATATTGATATGGTGCTGTACCAGTAGTAGGAACTGCAATTGTAACTGTTGCTGCTTGTTTTACATTTGAAGCATCACAGGTAAATGTTGTAGCAGAAGCTGTTGCTGTTAAAGTTGTAGGCTGTGTAATAACAATTGTTCCCACAGCAGACTTACAACCTTTGTCGTCCATAACTTGGTAAGAATAACTTCCTGCTGCTAATCCAGTGTAATTAGATTGTGTTACAAAAGTTGTTGGTACTGGTGTAGTTGAACTGCTGTAGAATAAATAAGTGTAATTTCCAGCACCTCCAGCGCCTGATAATTGTACTGATCCTGTAGAAGCACCATTACAAGTTGCATCTACTTTCTGAGCTGTCACTGTAGGATTCACAATAGCATTTACTATTGCACTAACGACAACAACACATCCTTTTGAATCTGTAATTTCGAAATAATATGTATCTGCTGTATTTGCTCCCGTATATACAAAAGAGTTTCCTGTTACAGCAGTACTAGATCCGTATGTACCGGCTCCTTTTCTAACTTTATAGCTATATGCACTTGTTCCTCCAGTAATGGTAACTGTAATAGAAGCATTTGGAGTTGTAGTACAATTTAATTCTGAAGTAATTTTTGCTTCACCGCCAAGTTGTGGTGCAATAACAATATTACTAACTGTTGCTGTACAGTTGTTACTGTCTGTTACAACAATATTATGTGTTCCTGGGCCAACATTCGTAAATGTATTAGAATTCTGAGCTGGTGCTCCGTCTAAACTATAACTTAATGTTCCTGTTCCTGTTGCCGTAACAACAAGAGTAGCCTGATTTGTTGTATCATAACATAGATCAGATGTTGCTGCCAATGTTGCTGTAGGAGGAGTTGGCGCGACAACTGTTACTGATGTTGATGCAGTAGATAAACAGCTGTTTGAATCTCTTACCACAACAGTATAGGTTCCTGTTGGAATATTTGTAAATATAGTACTTGTTTGGAAAGCGGCCACAATAGTAGCGCCATTCATCAATTGGAATTGATATGCTGGAGTTCCCCCCGTTGCACCTGCTGTAATTGTTGCCCCTGTAGTACAAGTTGCTTGTTTTGTTACAGCAGCCGATGGTGTAATAGCCGTTGGTGCCTTAATAACTTGAGTTAATGGAAATACACAGCTTGAAGTACTATTATCGAAACGCACTTGAATATTGTACGTTTTGCTTGTTAATCCTGTAGCAGTTACTGGAGAAACTTTAGAGTTAATCCATGTTGCACCATTATCTAACGAATAATCAAATCCATATGGAAGGTTAAAGTTTTCTGCTGCAATAGTAACTTCTCCATTATTAGATCCAACACAAGTTAAATCTTTAAATCCAGTGATTGAAGCTGAGAAAGCTTTATTACTGTCAATAACGATTGGGAAGTTCTTTTGTGCAATACAAGATTCTGGAATTTGACGTACCCAGATATCATCTATAAGAACATCATTTCCATTAAATTCATTACTATAAGATCTAATAACAAAACTTAAATTGTTATATGCTCCTGGATTAAGAGATAACTCTTTATATTCCCATTTTTCTGTTTTTGGTACAACCCAAGGATTAGAAGTATCTGTTGTTGCAACAATTGTTTCTGGACCGCCAACTCCATTTAAGTTATTAACTAATTGAATTGTCAGCTTTGGATCTGCATGTGTGGTTGATGTTTTTACAATCAAGTTTTCTGCCCATAATGAAATAATTACAGGTTGGTTTACAATAACATCTTTGATTGGTTTACTATACAAAATACCTCCAATACCTGCAGAACCACCAACATTTACACATAAAAATCTTCCTAAAGGATGTGCTGGAAGTGTATGATCTTTTGCAAAAATCCAAGAATTTCCAAAGTTAGTTTTAATAGAACTAGCTACAGCATATTTACCATCATTAATTTGGTAATCGTTAAAATCACCACAAGGGTATCCAACAGGGTGAGGTGTAGACTCATCTTCAAAACAATAAGCTGGGTTAATACCTGGAGTAGTTGTGTAACCTCCTTTACCAAAATCTTCTTGTAGCAAGTTACTATAAGTTGATACTGTAGTTACATTATATTTTACAGAAACAGTATGATTTCCTGATGGTACGTTAGTAAATACATTATTTGAGATTGGAGTATTGGCAACTCCGTCAAGATAATATTCATAAGAATAATTAGAAGAAGTTCCATTGGTAACCGTAACTGTACTAGTTGCAGTACCATTACAATTAAATACAGGATCTTCTACTTTAATAGTCGGATCAGAAGGTCTAGGATCTAAAATAATGTTATAAGGAATTGTATAAGTACATCCTAAAGCATCTTTAATTACTAAGATATAAGTACCCGGTAAAACATTTTTCTCATTAGAAGTCTGCCAAGTAGCACCACCATCAAAACTATATTGATAAGCAGGTGTTCCTCCTTGAGCATTATTGATTCTTAATTTTCCACCTTGATTAACACCACTGCCATCTGGAAGTGTACAACCCGCTAAAGCCGCAACTCCGGCAGAGGCTGTAAGAGCCGCACTTGGTCCAGTTATAGTAACATTTTCAGTTGGTCCAAAACAGTCTTGTGTAGCCGAATTTGGCCAGTTTGTAATTGGATATGTAATACTGTATTTTACTTTAACCTTATAATTACCTGGTGATAAATTAGAAAATATAGGGCTGGCTTGATAAGTACCTCCATCGTTTATACTATAAGCCATAGTATATCCATTAGCATTTGTCAGGTTAATTCTAATTTCTGAACTTCCGTCATAACAATTACTGTTAGTATGCGAAACTGTATAAACAGGTGCAGGCAATGAAGCCACTTTTACTGTAATTGTTTTTTCGCAAAGTTTAGAATCACGCACACGAATTACATAATCTCTCGCAGTTGGAGTTAAAATGATAATAGCATTCTGATCAGTATTATCATTTTCAGATGAAGCCTGAGGAGTAGTTGAGCCATCAACAAAGAATGAATAACCGCCGCTTCCTCCGCTTGCTGTAATTTTATATTTTCCTTCACTGCAGGCAGTAAGAGGTGTTATTGCATTTGCAGTAACATTAATTTCTGATGCAGGGTTATTAATATATTTTCCTGTAGATCCTGAACATTCTTTTGTGTTTCCGTTCATTGTATAAACTTCAACAGTATAATATTTACCCGGAGCAGGAGTGAAAGTATAAACGTTTGCTGTAATAGGCCCAACCTGCTGAATTAAGTTGGCTCCATCATAAAGTGCAAAATAATAATTAGAAAAACCAGCAGTAGCACTTACAGTTATACTTCCGTTATCTCCATAACAATTTGGCTGTTCATTAGGGTTTTCTACTTTAGGATCCATAGTTAAAGAAAGGATCTCTATTCTACCCGATTTATAAACGCAAGTATTTGGAACATTTCTAAGTCTGTAGTTAATTACATAAGTTCCTGCCTGCCAAATATCAAAAACATTACTGTTCTGCCAATTTGTTGTTGTGTTCGCACCAACATTTGTCAGGCTGTATTCGTAACCAGTAAGTAACTGCGCAGTAATGTTACCTTTATTATAACAAATAATATTTTTATGAGTTTCTGTAATCGAAACTTCAGTTTTATAAACATTAAAATAATAACGGTTCTGGCAACCATTTACGTTTATAGTAACACGATAATAGCCTGCTTCATTGGCTGTAAATAGTGATCCATTTGGTCCGGCCGAAACCCAAGTACAGCTTGTTCTTTCATCTGCACAAAGTTCAGATAAATCTGTTGGTCTGGCACATGTAGTTTTTTCCCAGACAATAGTCGCTCCGCTTAAATTCAGGTTAATTGATCTTGAATCATTAGAACCACACAGGTAAATTTTAGGTAATGGCTTACCATCAATTGGACATCCTGTTATTGTTCCATCAGGATTTCTATTATCCGCATAAGTAATAATAGGATTTGATCGTACACCGCCGCCATCTACAACAGTAATAATTTCCTGTAAATCGACACAAGGCGGATTGGCTGTATTATAAACATAATAAGTACCTGGCTGCGTCACAGTAAGGGTCTGACTAGTTCCAATTACTGGTGAACCTGAAGAATTTGTAGACCAGGAATAACTTTTATAACCTCCAGATGCAGAAATCGTCATACTAGATGTACAGATTTCTGTTCTTCTATTTTTACAAGCATCTAATCCAACCAAAAAATTAGTCGATTGAGGCACTATATTACATCCCGTTGTAGAAGAGTAACTACTGTCACCGTAATTGGTATTTGAACCTCCAAGATCACCTACATAAGTTGTTCTTGCTGTATTCTGAATCAAATTAGAACAAGCATCTGTTAATTTAGAACAATCATCTACAACTTTAACCTTAAAACGAATTGTATATTCCGGTGATCTTGTTGGAACAGCGGTAACATAACTATTCGGTATTGTAAATGTTATAGTTCTTGTTGTTGGATTGTATTGAACATAAGAGTTTCCTGCCGCTGTTGTTGGAATAGTCATTCCCGGCGGAAGCTGCATAATGTCTGATGGAAAATTAAAATCTGTATTTATAGGAAGCTGATCTGTAATCGTAAATGATTTCGCATTATCATTTCCTTCATTTTTAAATTTCAATTCATATCGAAGTTCTTCTCCTAGTGTAACATTTTTATTACTTGCATCAACATTATTAATATCTTTTACCCCTTTTGTCAAAACGATTTTTGGTGCAATAATGTCTACCGAAAAAGCAGTAAAATAATAAATAAATACGTCAGTTGTTGTACCCAAGGTAATGGTCGCCTGAGTATCATTATTTTTAATAACATTAGACGAAGGATCAATATCAATTACACCCGTATCAAAACCTAGTGTATTTCTACTTTTCGGAGTTCTATCAAGATAAATAGAACCTAAGCTGTTGATTGTACTGTTAAAAAAGTTATTAGCATTGCCCACTCTAGGTCTGGTAGGAGGCGTAATAGTTGTTCCGTTTATTTGAAGATAATCTCCGGTATAACCTAAATCTCCCTCAAGAGCAGCAAATGCAAAACGTGCCTGAACTGGACCTGTAGGAATAGTAGTAAAACCTGTAATTACAGTATTATTTGGCCCTCCTCCCTGCTGTCTTGCAGTAAATCCATTAAAAGTAGAAATCGCTTTTGTTGGTAAGCTTGAATCCTCATAAACAATAAAAAGAGACCAGCCAGCAGACAAACCAGTTCCTCCATTCGATCCTTCACTTGAAATTACGTTAGCAACGGTGTAAGTACCATTAGGATTTGTTGCACTCAATAAATTGGTAACATCGGCAAAACAGGCATAAGCCTGAGTATTATCAGGATTAATACCACCAGCACGTGTTGTAATATCATGAATAATCGTTCCAGTAATATCTTGATAGTTACTGTTGGATGTATTAGGAACCTTAAATTTTACTTTCTCAATGTTATTTCTGTTCGTACCGTTTAAAGTAGCAGCCCAATACAATGCCGCATAGGCAACTCTATAACAAGGAGTTCCTGGAGCCCTATTATTAGGTACAGTAAGATTGGCACTACTTGAACTAAAAATACCCGGTGTTGCTCCGTTGTCGATATTGATATAACGCATATCAAAATTACCATTCAGACCAGTTCCGTCATAATCACTATTTGGACTTGCAGTAACTTGACCAAATCTATTAGTTTCTCTTCTGTTAAGAATGTTATTTCCAATAACAAGAATATCTCCTTTGAGCTGTGCATTATACTCTCTATCGAATGTCTTTAGATTTTGGGACATTACAATATCGCATTGCAAAAACAACAAAAATAAAATTGCAATTTTTAGAATAGTAGGTTTTTTCATGGTATTTACTTTATTGGGCTTTGGTCTTATTATCTAAGGGGCATTAGAGAGTAAGATTCGAGCGCTTTAAACTCTTTTTATAACTAACTTCTTAAATTAAGAAGGATTTGACTTTTATATTTTAATCAAAACTTATATTAATTCTCAACTTTTACAATTGCCATTTTCCCATTATATGGCTTAGATCCTTTTGCTTCAAGTGCTTTTGTAGCCTCTTGTAAACCGTCGAATTTCTCGTAATAGATATAATACTTACTTGTTGTTATGTTGTAGAAGAAATTTACATCTGTAAGTCCAGCTGCAACAGCTTTCGTTAAGAATTGATCTCTTTTTTCAACACTATTGTGAACTGCAAGAATCATATAGTAACCACTTTCAGAATTTTTAATATTCTTGATAATCTGCATATTTGACTGATCTTCACCAAAATCAAAATCACTTGCTGTTAGTGGTGTACTGCTTACTTTTGTTGTTTCCTTAATACGTTTAAGAGCGGCAACGTCCTGAGCATATCTTCCTTCATCATTTTCATAAGCTGCACGTTTAATTCTACGTTTTTTCTCAATCTCAGTTTCCGTTTTAATACGTTCTAAATCGGCTAACAGTGCTGCTCCTTCCATTTCCATTTTCAATTGAGCTGCTTTTAACTGATTTATCTTTTCTAGATAAGCTTTGTTTAAAGCGTCATTCTTATTAGGAACTTTTTTAAGCCTTTCGTTATATAAATTCGTCAGCTTGGCAATTTCATCTTTCTGGATTCGGCTGGCATCTGCAAGCTGTGCTTTTAAAGCTTCCAGCTGGCTGTTTTCAGCAGCAACACTCTTGAACGGTTTCGGCTCTCTATAAATTCCTTTTTCGCTTAAGTCATTCTCTTCTTTTAAGTCATTCAAGTCTTTTTGTTTATTTGCTACAGTTGCTTTAAACTGGTCTAATAAATCATTCTGAGTTTTACTTGTACCCTCAATAGATTGAGTCAGATTTTCAATTGCTTTTGCCGTTTCGTCTTTTGCAGCTGCAGCTCTGGCTGCTGCCTCAGCATCAGCTTTTGCTTTTTCTGCTGCTAATCTTGCCTGACGTTCTTCTTCTTCTTTTAATTGTCTTGTTTCTTCTTCAGCTCTTAATCTTTCTGTTGCTTCTGCATCAGCTTTTGCTTTTGCATCTGCTAATAATTTAGCTTGAGCAGCTTCCATATC
>NZ_JBQEMU010000043.1:0-10471 GCF_052044235.1 Flavobacterium sp. 22659 | reverse complement strand
TTGTTGGTTTGGACTAAACTTGAATTGTTGTTGAAGGTTAAAGTTCCGCCAGTGTTTACGGTTACTGCATTGGTGATGTTTAATGTAATTCCAGACGGAACAATTAAATTTACAGGTGAATTAACAGTACAAGAACAGGCATAAAAATCTGTTGCAAAGGTATATGCTCCTGTAAAAACGGCACTTTTTGTGCTGTTTGGATCTCCATTGGACCAAGAGGTTCCATTCCAAGTGGTTGATGATTGATTGGTTACCGATACAGTGGTACTTGAAGGAGATTTACAACCGGCAGCATTAGTTACTTTAAAACTATAGACTGTTCCGGCAACAAGACCAGTGATAGTTGTACTCGAACCCGATCCTCTTGTTATTTGTCCATCAGGACTACGTTCAACTTCCCAATTGCCAGATGTTGGTAAATTATTTAAGACTACAGTTCCTAAATCAGTACAAGTTGTATTAATAGTAGTGCCAATTGACGGAGGTGTTAATAAATCTATTGAAGTTGGTGTATCATTTGCAAAAGATGTTCCTGAAATGTCCTCAACAATATTAAAAGAAGGATCAGTTCCTGCAACTTTTGCAGAATTAATAACTCTTCCCAGTGTTACATCTGCAGCTGTAACAGTATATGTACCTCTTAATGTAACTGAAGCTCCGGGAGCTAAACTTGAAATAGTATTTCCGGTGGTATAATTAATAGGTTTTGGATCAGTGATATGGATATCTGTAATAGGAACCTCTCCAGGATTTCTTACCTCAAATGTATAATCAATTTTACTTCCCACAGTTCCACAAGAGGACATCGAAGCAGTTTTAAGCAAATTTAATTCGGCAATCTTTAAGGAATTAGTATTAAAAGCGATAAAAGCACAATCTGAGCTGCCTGAAAAAGTTACTACAAAACGATCTACCAATGATGCATTTGATGCATTAATTTCAAATTCACTCGTTTCAATTGCAATCATTCTCAGCTCTCTTGTTGCAGCCGGAGTAAAAGCATAAGTCCCGTTCATGTTAAACAAATCCAGACTGTAGGTTCCCATAGAAGGGGTAATACTGCTAAAAGTTATTGATAATTCTTTACCAACAGTATTACCTGCAGCATCAATAAACTTAAATTTATCTGGAGTCCCACCATACTCTGCTACCTGAGTTACAATTAAATCCGGTGTTCCATCATTAATACCAATTGTATTTAAATTATTTGTTCCAATTTTAAATTCTGCCGTTCCAGCTTTTATGTTTGCAACCCCAGTTCCAAGTGATAATCCATTTGCTCCATCAGTTAATCTGGACGCAAGCTCTGCACCTGTAGCGGTAGCACCTGTTAGCGGCGGATCTAATCTTGTAACAGTGTTTGATCCATCGATCATAGAACCTTGTAAAAAATAAGTGCTGGTAGTAGAACCTAATGTTTGAATTTTTAGGGCTCTGAATTTTTGTTTATTGTACGTTACAGAATTTGCATCAAGAGCCGCATCATTAACACCAGTAGAATACGTTTTACCGCTCCAACTGAAACCAATTAAATTATTTTCAAGATCCGGACGATTGCCCACAGCTGTCGAAGAATTAGATGTCCAGTAGCCTCTCCAATCTGTATAAATTCTGGATACAGTAGATTGACTTAAAACATTTGTCGATATAAAAAAAAGGATGAATAAAAAATTTAAAAATAAAGAACGGGTAAACAAAAGTGATTTTGGGCACATATCAGTTTATATTTTTTTGGTTGATTGGGTTATGGAGTATATTTTGTTAATGCAATATTTTATTTAATTATGAATTGTATTTACATGGAAAAATCCGGCAGTTTCCACTGTCGGATTTTTACTATTTTATTTCTGTTATTATTTAAAGATCACTTTCTTAGTTGTTGTGTAATCATTTTCAAGAATAATTTTTACTAATAGAACTTGATCACTTGATTGTAAATTCGATATTGAATATTCTGTTGTTCCAACTTTTCCTTTTTGATAAATACTTTTTCCAGTTATATCAAATATGTGGATTTCTTTAATGTTTTCTTTTGCAGAAGCTATTTTGATTACCTTATCTTTTATAGAAACGAAAAGGCCTTCATTAACATTTTCAAAGTCATCAGTTCCTAATGTTTTATTGGTATAACGAAGTGCGAAACGATCTGTAAAGCTTCCAGCTTCAGTTTTAAAAGTGTAATCCTGTGCTTTTAAATCTGAAATAACTCCTGTTGTTTTGTCTTCTAGATATACATTCTGATTATCAAAGAATCCGTCAACATGATCGATTGAGATTGTGAAATCTCCGGCAACTGTTGTTTTGTATCCTAATGGAATTACATCGCTGTTTTCGAATGGAAGCGCACGTGCTTGTATAGAAAATTTAGCTGTTTCATTGATACTGTAAAAATCTACATAAGTGTTTCCATTGAAACTGGCCGCATCGTAATTCAAGTCTAATCCATTTGTTGCTCCTTCGATATAACCAACCAAAGTTTGTTTAAAAGCTCCTTCAGCATTTGATAAATTCAGCCAAACACGGTTTTTTTCAAGATTTTCTGTCTTTGCTGTTTTATAGAAATTTCCATTATTTGCGCTTACTCTCATACTGTTAGTATATGTAATACTAGTTGTAATTGGTTTAGCAAAGAATCCCTGACCGGCAGCAATATATCCTGTTGGGCCTGTTGCATCTCCGCCGTTTCTAACACTTCCTGATAAGTTAAACGCCGCATAATCTGCTGAAGCATATTTGTATTTATTACTTGATCCATCATTAGCTGGAGGTGTGTTATGAGTCCATAAATAAATCGTTCCTATATTGGTATCTCTAATAAGCTTATTACCGTCTATAGCTGAAGGATATGGGTTTCCAAGTAAATTAAACTTGTTTTGAACAGTTGTTTTAACAACATCACCATTATTAGGAATTCCTATAAATGAAGCTGTTTGTGTACTTGGAGTAACAATATCGAAATTCTGCGGACCTCTCACGCTGTATCCTTCTCCCGGAGTCATAGGCAGTCCTCCGCCATAACTGATTACCCAGCTTGCATTTGGGTTATAGCTTGTGTACTTGTCAGAAAGAGTATTTGGAGACATTTTGTAAAGTGTAAAACCAGAAGCCAGTGTTAATGGTGATGACCAGTATGTATAATCGTAACGACGTACTACAGTTTTTCTTTGCATCTCAAAATTAGTGCTGCCTCCTTGAAATGCATTTGCTGTTGTATTATTTTGCAATAATGATCCTCCGTCATTTATAAGAAGTTTTCCAGTTCCTTCAAAAATTAAAGCATCATCTACAGTAAGAGTTTTATTATTTGGAATCGTAAAGGTTACTCCTGTTTTAACAGTACAAGAGCAAACATTAAGATCTGATGCCAAAGTTGTATTCGAGGCAATTGTTATTGCTGTTCCAGGTGCTGGAGTTGATGTTCCATCATAGTTATTAGGAACTGTTACAAAACTAACAGCAATATTAGCATCTCCTCCATCTTCTCTAAGACGGACTTCAATTTTTGAAGCTGAATTTAATGCATAAGTACCCACGTTTGTTAACGCTGTTGTATATCCATTTTGAAGAAAAATTCTAGTACCGTTAAGATATATTTCACCTACATCATCACAATTTACTAATTGAATTTGATAGCTTCCACAAGGAAAACCTTCACGTCTATACGTTACAGTAAACTGATCAATTCCTATCGGTGCTCCCTGCCATCCTGAAAAACTAGAAGGTGAGTTGTTTTTATTCCAAGAAGTTTGTGTGTTAACATTTAGGTTATTATCTACATATGTTCCTGCATAGGCATAGGCAGGTAAATTAATATCTGCAGCAGAAAAACCATAAACATTCCATTTGTTAATTCCATATGGAAGCGATACATCACCTTTGATTTCTCCGTATGAAAATGAAACTCGTGAATCTTGAGCATTTTCAAAATATTCTAAAACAAAACTATGAGTACCTGCTGCTAAAACAACTTGTGCGGCATAAGTAGTATAACTATGAATTGCATAAGAATTTGCTGGAGCTACATTTATTAAATTCCCATCAACATATAATCTTACGCCGTCATCTCCTCCAATTGTAAAATTGTAAGTTCCTGCTGTAGTTGTTGTCTGCATTTTATAGCGTACAAAGAAGTTATCTGCCGGTGCAGATCCGCATATATTAGTAATAACCCCTCTAACAGTACCACTTCCAATATTTCTGTCAAAAATTGCCGGTTCTGTTACGTTCCCTATAAACACATTAGTTGCTGTAGCAGGACTTGCATTTACTGCTGGATTTGGTACACTTCCTGACCATTTATACACATAACCTATCCAGCTATTATTACCAAAAGAAGTCTGATCACCTTGTTCGCAGACAATAATTTCATCAGCTCCCATATCAGGTGCAGTTGTACTTCTGGTTTCATTATCAATATCTGTAGTAATAGTGGAAATTGGCGTTCCCTTAGCATGCAATCCAGAATTTGTTGTGTTTTGTGCTAAGTGAAAATCTGTTGTTGAAATAAATTGTGGCTCAACATTTATGGAATTTTGTTCTTTAGTAGAAGGAAATACTCCTTTCCATGTTGTAAGAGTTGTATATGTTCCTGTTGATAATCTATTTGATAAAGTACCTGAACTTTTTAAGAAATAATTATTGTTGTCAAATTCTGTTATTGCAGTATGATCCGTATTTGAAGAAATTAGATACTGTGTTCCATTTGTTTGAGAATTATAAAATATATTATTTTTAATTCCAATATTACTTCCTCCTGCTATGAATAAACAAGAGGATCTTCCTCCTGCAGAGGTGTTATCCATTGAAATAGTATTATGATAAATTTTATTTTGAGCACCACTGTTAATAAAAATACCATGTCCTTTGTATTGATAATTACTGGTATTATCATTATTAGTGCTAGTACTAATATTATTAATGAAATTATTGTAAATACTATTATTACCACTATCAACATAGATTCCTGCACAATATGTCGGACTTCCTGCTGAATCGTAAACATCACTTATTTTATTACCAAAAATAACTCCATTACTTGTTCCATAAACTGAAATACCTGCAAGATGAGTAGTAGTATTGTTCGAATTTGATCTTAAAACCCCAGAAATAGTATTCTGTGACACTTCATAATCTTTAGCATTATTCAAACGAATACCAACGTGAGGTTTGGTTGTATTTGTTGTTCCTCCTATTACGTTGTTTTGAATCTTCCATCCTGATGACAATGAAGAAGAACTGCCTTCTAAATAAACCGCTTGACCAACAGTTGTAAAAGTTACATTATTTATGACATTAAAAGAGTTAGCGGTCTGTGCACTACTTGTAATATCGCTGTTTCCTCCACCAAATACACCAACAGAAAAATCATAAGTTCCTCGAGCATATTGTCTTAAAATTAAATTTTTAATTTCATTATTATTTGCACCGTTACTATTATTTTCACTTGCAATCCAAATAACGGCTCTGTCGCTGCTTAATTGATTATTATTGTATATAGTTAAGTTTTTTGTAATACCATTTGTTACATTACTACCATCAAAAACTACATTGTCGACACCATTAAGTTTAAAAACAGCTGGTGTTGAAGTACTAGATGGAAAATTTGTAGATTCAATATTAACAGTTCTATTAGTATTTGGTTTAAAGGTTACTTTATAGTTTGTGTTTCCTAGGTAAGGATTTATCACTAATGGAAAAGTTTCCCCTGTTGACCTGTTGTATGTAGTATTATCCAGTAATAAATTTACTGCGCCAGATACTCCAACAGCATTTAATGCCCTAACTGTGCTTGTAAGAGTTGGAAAACTTGCTGTTGCAGCGCTTCCTACTATGTATGTTCCATTCATAGGAGATGGATTCTGTACAATAGTTCCTCTTAGCTTTAGAAGATTATTATTCATTAATTTCCAAGTTCCTCCACCATTATAGGCATAAAAACGAATGTATATTTTTTCTCCTGCATTAATTGCAATATTTAATCCAGAAAGATTCCCCGATGTAGGAGTGTTATAAGGTACAGCGTTTGTAATAGTAGTTAAAATAGCAGAAGTTGAAAAGTCAGCCTGTTTAGAATAACGAACTTGATATCCTGATGAATTTCCTTTGTAAGTAAACTGAATTTCATTTAATATAATTCTTCCATCTAAAATTGGGTTTAAAGTAATTTGAATGTACTTGTTCAAATCAATTGCATTAGCAGTAGGCCAATTTGTTCCTTCAATTCCATCATTAGTTGGAGTTGGATTACCATTTGAAAAACCTGCTCCTGTAACATTACTTGCATCAACAAAATTGTGCAGAATAGTTGGTGCTAAATCGGTTGATCCATTCCATTGTACAAAATCAACATTTTGTGCAAATCCTAAGAAAGGCAAAAACAAGAATAAAAGTAGAGTTTTTTTCATATAGATGTTTTTCTATCAGTTTGTTATGCTGGCATAGTTTTTCGAACCGAGCAAATATAGATACATCTACGTGTTTGATTTTATTAAGGTTTTCACAACTGCTATATAATCGATAAAATGATAAAATAATCGATGAAATACATAGTAAAAATTAACATTTTATGGAATTTCTTATAAAAAGGCTTTCTTAAAAATAAGAAAAATCCGTAATATGATGGGGTTTTGAGTTCGGTTTTCAAGAAAATAATCGAAAAAACGTCTGATATGATAAAAAATCTGTAGAAAAGCGATATTTAACAACTATAGGTTATTTTTTATTCCGTAAGGAATTTAGGATATTTTAGCTAAAGAAATTATCACGAGAAAAATAATATGAAATACGATTTTTATTATATTTTTCTAATCTAAATTTTGTTCTAATTCTTTAACTTTTTCATATACTAAATCACTTTCATAACCGCGTCGAAGTATATAATCGCAGAATTTTTTTCTTTTTTTGAGTATGTTTTTTTCCTGAATAGAATTCCAACATCTTTCAGAAAGAATTTCAAATGTCTCGAAGTATTCTTCAGTCGAAATTTCTTTTAAGGCTAGCGCAATATTTGTTGAAGAAATATGACGAGCTTTTAATTCATTTGTAATTCTAATTTTTCCCCAATATTTTATTCGATGCTTGCCTCTTGCAAAACTGCATGCAAAACGAGTTTCATTTAAAAAATTTCCTTCAATCAACTGAACAACAATTATATTAACCTCTTCCGTTGTCATTTTTAAACTATATAATTTAGAGACTACTTCATCATGACAACGCTCTTGATAAGCACAAAAATGCTCTAATTTCTGTAAAGCTTCTTTTGCAGTGTAAATTTTACTCATGTGTATTTTCTTTCTTTTTTAACTCTAATTGCTAAAAATAAACAAACAACTGTTAAATTTTATGATAATTTATTCACTTTTATCAAAAACAGCATTTAACACAGTTGTTTTTTATTCCAAATTGTAATATTTTTGAGGCAAATTCTGTTTGTTAAACTGTTCAAGATCTTAAACAAATATTAATAAGATTTTTAACATTTTAGCATATAAAAAATCTGTATTCTGTAAATGACAAAATTCTAAATTTTTTATTTGAATTTATCCCAAAACAAAAAAATTAATACCACGCCTACTATGATTAGAAAACTACTTTTTTCATCTTTTTTATTTATTCTTACTTTTTACTCATTTGCACAAACATCAGTTTCAGATAATTCTCCTGGTACTAGATCGTGGGTAGTTCCAGCAGGTATTAATAGTATTACAGTTGAAGTTTGGGGTGCAGGTGGTGCAGGAGGAGGTTCAACCAGCAATAATAATGGAGGAAGCGGCGGCGGCGGCGGCGGGTATTCTTCCAGAACATTTTCTGTTGTTCCAGGTCAAACAATAACATATAGTGTTGGACAAGGAGGAACTGGATCTACAGGTAATGGTACAGCAGGAGGCAATTCCACACTGAGTTATGGTGGAATTTCTGTTACTGCTAATGGAGGTACTGGAGGCAGCCGAAATGCAGGTACACGTGGGACTGGAGGAAATGGAACAACATCATCAGGCTCTAATGGAGTGACAGGAAATGCAAGTGGAGGAAATGGTGGTGATGCAGGAAATGCTCCTGGGACAGGTGGTTCTGGGCAAAGAGATGATAATGGAAATCCTGGCACCTCACCCGGCGGTGGCGGTGGCGGCGGAGAGTATCATTGGTGGTGGGGAAATATGTCTGGTGGGAATGGAGCAAACGGACGAGTTAACATAGTAGGAGCATGTACTCCTACACCTACTTCCCAAGCAGGATCAGATTATTCGTTTTGTATTGATTATAGCAATACCCAAACAGGTACTATAAGTTCAGGACAATATGCGGTAGTAAATGTTATTTCAGGATATAATTATACTTTTTCTGTAGGGAATATTTTTTCTGGCAACGAAAATTTGACCTTATTAGATAGTTCAAATAACAATTTAACTCCAAATATTAGCTCTTCAGGAGCCACTGGAACATCAATTACCTGGACAGCAAATTTTTCAGGACAAATACGTGTTTTTCTAGCGGGCAGTTGTACAGACACAAACAGCGGCACAATGAGCCTAACATTAAATTCTTCCCGCAATAATCTTGACAGTCAAACAACAGCAGGAGCAAATAATACCTGGATAGGTCATATTTATAATTCAACAGGTGCTGCGCCTTCACCATTTACTACTACGAATTATGCAGGGTATTATACCATTGGAACAGAAAATTTTGACACAAACTTTGGCGGAGACTACACATGTTTTCCTGTATTCTCAAATGGAGTCCAAAGAGCTTCGATGTATACAGAAGGTTTTGCTGTTAGATATCGAATGCAGTCAACAAGACCCGCAGGATGTTATTTAATTCGAATAATAGGAGATGATGGAGTAAGATTATCTATAAATAATGGCGGGTATATTTTAGACAGATGGGTAGAACAAGGCGCTACTACATACAGCAACATTTTGGTAAACGTTCCTGCAAATCCAATTTTTACATTAGAATACTATGAAAATGCAGGTGCCAACAGAGTTGCTTTTAACATAACACCATTTGATGCCGCTTTAAATACAATTACAGCTCCGGCTACTGTAAATTTCTGTAATGGGGGAGATCCAGGGGTTATCGAAGGGTCTCTTGAATATAACAGCGCTGATCTTAATGCACCAAATCCCTATATCAATTTTCAATGGCAGATACAAACCAACGGTGGCGGATTTTCTAATATTTCTGGAGCGACTGGAAGAACATATGATCCTCCTGCAATGGTTGCTAACAGCACAGCAAGTGATATAGTATACCAATATCGACGTCTTGCTACCAGTAATGTTGCTGGAACTGGAACGGCTTGTAACTTTACAGAGAGTGCACCGATTACAATTACAAACAGTCCAACAAGTGCTGGCGGAACAGCTTCTGCCAATCAATCGATTTGTTACGGAACACAGCCTGCAAATATTTCTTTAAGCGGTTATAGAGGCAACATACAATGGCAGGTATCTACAGATAATACAAATTTCAACAATATTGACGGAGCTACAGCCGCAGTCTTAACTGGTTCTCAAATGGGTTCCTTAACAAAAACTGCTTATTATAGAGCAATAACAAGTGGGGCATGCAATACAGCAACTTCTACAGTAGTTACAATCACTGTTAGAGCAGGTAATAATATTATTAGTTATAGCAACGGAACTTCAGGCACAGTTTGTATGCAGCCTGTAGAAAATGTGACAGGAAGCCTGACTGCTCCAGCGGGAACCTATTTTAACAATGTAAGTTTTGCCAGTTATGGAACCCCAACCGGAACAACTTGCGGAGCATATGCTACAAATCCTTTCTGCCACGCGGCAACTAGTCAATCAGTAGTTGAAAGTGCGCTTTTAGGTAATGGCAATACAATTTCAATTGCAGCTACAAATGCAAACTTTACAGACCCTTGTGTAGGAACAACTAAAAGATTATACGTTACTGCATCTTATTCTCAATCTATATGTGCAGGAAATTTACCTGGCACAATTACCGGATCTATCCCTACAGGAAGTGGTACTTATACTTATTTATGGGAAAGCAGCACAACCAGCAATACAACTGGTTTCTCTGCTGCATCTGGAACAAACAATGGACAAAATTATACTTCTGGAACTTTAACACAAGACACTTGGTTTAGAAGAACTGCTTATGACGGCGCTTGTTCTTCTGTGTCTGCAGTTGTTTTAGTAAAAGTAATTGCAAAAGTATGGAATGGAAATACTAATACTGACTGGAATATTGCATCAAACTGGACACCAAGCGGCGTACCAACTGCATCTGACTGTGTTGTAATACCAAATACTACTAATAAACCAATTATTAACGGAACTAATACCAATTCATACGCCAATACTCTATCAGTGACAAATTTAGGTTCATTAACTGTAAACAGCACTAATACTCTAAACATCACCAATGCAGTAACGGTAAACACAGGAGGATCACTAACCTTCAACAACAATTCAAGTTTAGTCCAAACCAACAA
>NZ_JBQEMU010000042.1:0-12451 GCF_052044235.1 Flavobacterium sp. 22659 | reverse complement strand
AATTTAAATACTGCCCGGATTTAATCATAATATAGAACAGAATTTCCTGTACCTGAAACCATAGAAATGTTTTCTAATTACTTATAAAAGTTTTGGATTTGCTTTCGATAACTATATTGAGAGAATATAGATTCTATATTGTATGCTGTAAATCAGTTGCTTATGTTTGTGGTTTAATTGACTTTTTCATCATTGACATCATTAATAAACTTAATTACACCATTCATAAACACTTTTTGATCGTCCCACATTGCTAAATGACTTCCATTTGGACAGTATAAATAACGGCCTTTTTTGACTAATTTGCTTTGTTCCTCCATTGCTTTTGGATCCATCGTATCATATTTTGCTCCAATCATAAGGGTTGGAATGGTAATTTCATGAAGTCTGTTTTTAATGTCCCATTTGGCTAATCTTCCGCTGATACCAAATTCACTAGGACCTTGCATTAAGGTATAAATTTCTCCATTTACATGTTTACTGGCACGATTTAATCCGTCTGGCCATTCATTTAATCTGCATAAATGTTCTTTATAAAAATTTGGAAGCAATAATTCCATATAACGTGGATTTTCAAAATCTTTTTTAGCTTCCAAATCTCTAATTTCCTTTAAAATTTCTGGTTTCATTTGTTTTGCCAGAACTTCATCAGCGTATTTTCCATATTCTGGGGCACTTGCCATCATATTAGAAACTAATAATCCTTTCATGTTTTGCTGATATTTCAATGCATATTCCATTGCAAGAATACCTCCCCATGAATTTCCAAGAACATAAAAATTGTCTTTATCAGCATTAATTGCTTTGCGGACTTGTTCAACTTCATCTACAAATCGGTCAATAGTCCATAAGCTGCTATCTTTTGGCTGGTCGCTGTAGTAAGATCCTAATTGATCATATTCGTAAAACTCAAATCCTTCACGCTGAAAAAATGTTTCAAAACATTCCATGTATTCGTGAGTCATTGCTGGTCCTCCATGCAATAATAAAACTTTGATTTTTGGATTAGTACCAAATCGTTTTGTCCAGACTTTAAATTCTCCAACGGGTGTTTTTATTGGAATCATTTTTACTCCAGCAGTTTCTACTTTTTCTTTGTCATATGTAAAATAGTCTGATAAGATATTGGTATTGTTTTCATTTTTACATGATGTTAAAAGTAAAAGAGAGGAAAGGACAATAATACTACGCATGGTTTTAGTTTTTAATGATTTAGACTAATTTACAAATTATATTTTGCAGTAGACTTTTTGATTGTATTATTTTATGCCAGAGTTAAAAAATCATTATTTATAGTGATGTGAAAGAAATTGTGAGATTATAGTTTTGCGCTTTAAATAGTATTTGCAAATTATAATACCTCAGTATGATAAAATTTAAGATTTTAACTAAAAAAGCAAAGTTAGTTTTACTGTTTACAACTTTTTTTTCTTTTGGATCAATTTATGCTCAGGAAAAAGATATAAATAAGTCAGATTCTAATATTGTTAAACTTATTAATGAAAATGACTTTCATTCAGTTAGTAAAACTATAAAGGTTACTTCAAAAAAGAGTATTACCAAAACTGCAAAATCTACTGCTGATACCGAACCTCCTACATTGATTTGTCCACCCGATCAAAAATTGAATTGTGGAATGCCGGTTCCAAGTTATTTTGATTTGTTGACAGTAAATGATAATATTGATACTGAAATTGATGTAACGCAATATCCGGGAGAAGGTTCTTTTTTTTATGATGGAATGGAAATTAAATTTACTGCAGCAGATGATGCGGGAAACATAAGTCATTGCAGTATTATTGTTACCGCTGTTACTCCAGATGTCACTCCTCCAACATTTACATGCCCAAGCAGTATCAAATTGAATTGTGGAGACGTAATACCTAATTATGCTATCAGTTCAATGATGAACCTTAATGATGATTGCAGTATTAATTTAAAGTATAAAATGACTCCTGCAGCAGGAACTATTTTTTATGGTATTCCAACTCCTGTAGAAATTGAATATTCTGATAAGACAGGGAATAAATCATATTGCAATTTTATAATTACCGCTAATCCTGATGTTACAAAACCGATAATTAGCTGTCCGAGCAATAAGAAATTGGCTTTGGGCAGTGTTTTACCTAATTATCTTAGCGAAGTTACCGTAAGTGATAATTGTGATGCGAGTCCAGTTGTTACGCAAAGTCCTGTTGCCGATACTGCTTTTATACCAGGTATGACGGTTACAATGACAGCAGTTGATAATTCTGGAAATAGTGAAATTTGTGCTTTTACAGTAGAAGCAATTACTAGTTTAGATAGTGAACCTCCAGTTATTTCTTGTCCCGTAAATCAAGAGTTATTTGCGAATTCTACTTTGCCAAATTACGTTTCCTTTTTAGCCAATATTACAGAGAATGTTACAGATCCATTTGATTTGGTCTTTACTCAAACTCCCAGTCAGGGAACTTTATTTACTTCAGATACAAATGTAAAAATTACTGCAACTGATGCGGCAGGAAACAGCAGTTCGTGTACCTTTTTGGTAAAATTAAAAACCAGTATACAAGAAATTAATTGTAAAACGACAAGTTTTAATGTTTCAAATTTAAATGGCAGCAACGGGTTTACGGTTTTTGGAGATACAAAAGTCAGAGAATCTGGTTTCAGTGTGAATACAGCGGGAGATGTAAATAACGACGGTATAGATGATTTTATAATTGGAGCTCCGGGTAATTATAATCCTTGGTATGGAAAAGATAAAATTTACAAAATTATTCGTGGCGCAGCGTTTGTTGTTTTTGGAAAAACTACTGGCTTCCCGCCAAATATTGATTTAGGATTACTGGATGGAGCAAATGGTTTTTCTATTAGAAATGATATTCCTTCAAGCAATTTTCCTGAAACAGGATATGATGTAAGCAGTGCTGGAGATATCAATGGTGATGGTATAGACGATTTTATGATTAGTGATCCAACTAGACAATCTGCTTATGGTCCTGAAGTAGGACATGTGTATGTCATTTTTGGAAAGAACGGTGGATTTCCTGCTGATTTCAATTTATCGACTTTAAACGGTACAAATGGTTTTACTCTTATAGGTAATGATAATTATAGTAATGTAGGAAATGCAATAACACCCGTAGGAGATGTTAACGGTGATGGTTTTCAGGATATAGCTGTAATTAGTAGAGGATCTGGGGCAGGAAATGGAAAATGTATTATTATTTATGGGAAACACGGAAGCTTTCCAGCAATTATTAGGGTTAATGATATTGATGGTACAAACGGCTTTATCATTACAGGAGATGCGATAATTGGAAAAATTGGTAAAAATCTTTCTGCTTTGGGAGATGTTAACGGAGATAATATTCCAGATATAGGTCTAGGCTGTAATGATTCTTCACAAAGTAAGCTGTTTGTAGTTTTTGGACGTTCAGCTAATTTTCCAGCAGTATTTAATATTTCGCAAATAAATGGAACAAATGGATTTGTAGTTGAAAACTCTGAAACTCCATTATATTCTTATGCAGGAATGGCTAAGGCTGGAGATATTAATGGTGATGGTATTAATGACATTTTTGTAACGTCAAACTATATATTGTTTGGAAGAACTGCTTTTCCTAAAACTGTTGATTTAGAGGATTTAAACGGAAGCAATGGATTCAAAGTGACTAATTATTTTGGTAATAATTTTGGATATGCTGGAGATTTTAACGGAGACGGAATCGATGATTGTTTCTTTGATACTGGTATTTTATATGGTAAAAATACATGGAACTCAACTGTAAACTTAAATTCTATATCAAATAATGAGTTTTTAAAACTTAACATACCAAATATATATAGCCATAAAACTGCTATAAATTTCGCAGGTGATGTCAATAAAGACGGAATAAGTGATTTGATTATTGGAACCAGTCCTGATTCGTATGGAAGTAATTTAAAAGTAAATTGGAATCCTGGTACAGCATATGTGGTTTTTGGAAAAAAAATAGCAGATACAGAAAAACCAATCATAGCCGATTGTCCTGCAAATCAAGTTTTAAGTATAGGAGATTTAATTCCTGATTATACAAAATCAATTACCGTTACGGATAATTGTGATGATAAACCTTTAATCACACAAACTCCTGCTGTAGGTTCTGTATTTGATGGCACTACAGTAAATATTACACTCAAAGCTGTAGATGCGAGTGGTAATACATCAGAGTGTAAATTTACAGCAGCACTAATGACCAGTGTGAGTCCGGTGATTGTTTGTCCAGCAAATCAAGAACTATATGTAAATTCTTTACTGCCTAATTATGTCCATTTTTTAGAAGATATCAGCGATGATAATACTCCAAATTATGAATTAGTTTTTACTCAAACTCCGCCTGTTGGGACTTTATTTACGACTGATACGAATGTAACCATTACAGTTAAAGATAAATCAGCTAATGAAAGTTCATGCACATTTTTAGTAAAATTAAAAACAGAAACTTTTGATTTAGACTGCAATACATCCAGTATTGATGGAGAGATGCTAAACGGAAGTAACGGATTAATTTTATATGGTGAAAAAGCAGGAGAAAGAGCAGGTTATACAACAAGTGGAGCCGGCGATATAAACGGAGATGGAATACAGGACTTTCTTATTGGAGCAAAAAATTACGGATGTTATGTCGTATTTGGAACAGATGCCGGATTTCCTCCTAATATAAATTTAGGGCAGCTCAATGGAAGTAACGGATTCAAAATTTTTGATGATGTTTTGAGCGTACCTGCCGAATTAGCTTATGATGTGAGCAGTGCAGGCGATATTAATGGAGACGGTATTGACGACTTAATGCTTAGTGATCGTCAGAAATTAAATTCAGGGAAATATTTCGCAGGAACAGTATATCTTATTTATGGGAAAAAAACACCTTTTGCTGCACAATTGCCGCTTTCAAGCTTAGATGGAAATAATGGATTTAGAATTATAGGCAATACTTACGATGAATTTTTAGGAACAGCAATTAGTAATATTGGTGATTTTAATAATGATTCTTATAGTGATATTGCTATTTTATCTGCTAATAAAGGATTTGGAGGAGTTAAAAAAGCATACATAATTTTTGGCAGCAACACTAATTTTCCTGCCTCACTTAATATTGATGATCTAACTAGTTCTTCTTCATTTATAATTGAAGGAGATGTAGGCCAGACCATCGAAGCACCGGGTGATATAAATGGCGATGGTATAGTTGATCTCATTTTTTCGGGAGATTTTACAAAATATCGATATGTTGTTTTTGGGACTTCGGGTTTACCGGGTAAACTCAATACTTCCAGTTTAAATGGTGCAAATGGTTTCAGAATTGAAAATTCAGCTAATACATTAAGCACAGATCAATATTATCAGGTTAAGGCTTTAGGAGACGTTAATGGAGATTCCTTCAATGATATAGGAATTGATAATTATGTATTATTTGGAAAAAGTTCATTCCCTTCAACTTTTGACCTGAAAGACTTAAATGGAACAAATGGATTTAAAATTATTATTAATACACTAGAGTATTTACATGAATATAGTGGCTATGGTGATTTTAATGCAGATGGAATGAATGATATAGCCGTGGTGTATCAAAATCACGTTTATATTGTGTATGGAAGGAATGCTTGGAATCCTTCCATAAACCTAAATACTATAACTGCAGCTGATGCCTTAAAAATTAAATTGCCCTATAGAACGAAATATAGTGTGAGCTACTTTAATGATGTTAATAAAGATGGTATAGATGATATTTTAATAGGAAGCAGCGATACAAAATATACTTTTGAACCTAACCATGATCCTGGAATTTCGTATTTAATTTTTGGAAGCAAATATACAGATGTTACAGCTCCTGTAATTGCAGATTGTCCAAGCAATCAGGTCTTAAATTCAGGAGATTTACTGCCAGATTATATCAATAGTATTACAATTACAGATAACTGCGACTCAGCTCCTAAAATTACACAGACACCAGCTGCAGGTTCAGTTTACGATGGAACCAATACAGAAGTTGTACTATTGGCTGTTGATGCGTCTGGAAATACCTCTGAATGTAAATTTGAGATTAGTACCACAGCAGATACAAATCCGCCAGTTATTGAGTGTATTTCAGATCAAACAGTATCTTGTGGAACTAAAATAATCCCAGATTACTTAAATCTTGTAACTGTTACTGATACAGAAGATGTCAATCCTGTACTAACACAAAATCCAATTGCTGGAAGTGCTTTTACAGACGGAATGATGATTACCATTACCGCAAAAGATGTTTCAAATAATAGTTCAATTTGTAGTTTTAAAGTAAACGCTTCCGCAGATGTGACTGCGCCGGTAATCACTTGTATCGGAGATCAAACTTTATCATGCGGTAGTACAATTCCAGATTATACGCCTTTAGTTACAGCAAATGATAACTGCGATTCTTATCCTGTAATTACTCAAAATCCGCCTGCGGGAAGTGTTTTAACAAACGGAATGACTATTACAATAATGGCTAAAGACGCCTCTGATAATCAATCAAACTGCAGTTTTAAAGTTAATATATCTGCAGATGTAACAGCGCCGTCGATTAATTGTATTGCAGACCAGAATTTAAACATTGGAGATATTCTTCCAGATTATCGAACCATGATTACTGCAGCCGATAATTGCGATTCGAATTTAATCATAACACAAGTCCCATCTTCGGGAGCTAATGTTATGGACGGAATGAACGTAACAATGAACGTTTCAGATAACAGCGGTAATAATACGTCATGTACATTCAAAATTAATCTTGTAAAAGATACGCAGGCTCCAGTTTTTACCTGTATCGCAGACCAAATGTTTGATTGCAGTGTAAGTCATGTTCCGGATTATACCAAAATGATTTTTGTAACCGATAATACAGATCCAAACCCTGTAATTATTCAGTCTCCTTTACCTGGAACAAAGTTTTCAGACGGAATGACTATTACGATCAAGGTTACAGATAAAAGTAATAATATTTCAGAATGTTCTTTCCATCTCTTTGCATATCCTGTTTTGGTAGATGCAGGAGAAGATATTGAAATTAATGAAGGTCAGTTTGTTAAACTGCAGGCTATTGCTTTAGAAAATGGTTCTTTTTCATGGTCACCTGCAGCAGGATTAAACAATACTAAAGTTGGAAATCCAATTGCGACACCTTTGGAAACCACAACGTATACTGTAGTTTTTACCAATAAAGAAGGTTGTCAGGCCGAAGATTCAGTAACCATAACCGTTATTCCATTAGAAAAAGACGAAACAAAATATGGTTTTTCACCAAATGGTGACGGAATTAACGATTTCTGGGAAATTGACAAAATAACAGATTATCCAGAGAATGAAGTCCTGATTTACAGCCGTTGGGGCGATTTGGTTTACCAAACCAAAGGTTACGACAACTCCACAAATGTTTTTAGCGGAATTGCCAATAAAAGCCGAAATCTTGGAGCCAGTCAACTGCCAGAAGGAACTTATTTCTTCGAAATCCGTGTCAATCAGCCCCATCATTTTAAAAAACTCAAGGGATATCTTGTTTTAAAACGTTAATTCATGAAAACTAAAATCAATATAATCTTAAGCTTATTCATAATCATCATTTTTTTAGAAAGAGCTTATGGACAGCAGACACCAGTTTTTTCAAGTTATAATTACAATGCCGTTTTACTAAATCCTGCCCATGCCGGATATTACCATGATATTGATATTGCGATGACTACAAATGGTTATTTTAATTCAGTAGAAGGAAGTCCAAAGAATTTTGATCTTTCAGTAAATAAATTAACATGGGGAGAAAAAATAGGTTTGGCTGCAGGAATTTCACATGACCAGATAGGAGTAACCAATACAACCAGTTTTTTTACCTCTTATTCCTATAAAATCTATTACGATTCAGATTATAAATATGGAAAATGGTGGGCATACGATCCCAGTATAATTTCTTTTGGAGTTACAGCAGGAGCAATGCTTTACAACGAAAACCTGACTCGGTTGGGAATCGAAAATGATCCTGAATTTCAGGAAAACATAAACAGTTTGACACCCACTTTTGGAGCTGGGTTTTTGTATAACCGAGATCAGATTTATTTCGGATTATCGTCTCCAAATCTCTTAAGTTCTGCTTTTAATTCAAGTAATAACACCCATTTAAAAAACGTGTATTACAGTTATTTTGGTTATAAATTTTTTACCAATCGTTTTGAAGAAGTACTGGTCAATCCAAGCGTATTATTTAAATATGTCGAAGGAGCACCGTTTCAGGCCGATCTGAATCTTTTAATCAATTATAAAAATAAAGTAGAATTTGGCGGTGGTTACCGAACTTCAAAAACGCTGAATTTTCTAGCCGGATTTCACCTTTCAGACAATTTCAGGGTTATCTGTACTTACAATAAATCTATTGACAATGTAGTAATTCCCGACACTTTTGGATTAGTTTTAAACTACAGAGCGGGCAAAGGGTTTTAGTTAATCAACTAAACCATTTTCGACTGCATATTTTACAAGACCCGCCGTATTTTTAGCATTCAGTTTAGATAACAAATTACGGCGGTGCGTATTTACAGTATTTAAACTAATAAACGTTTTTTCGGCAATTTCAGCCGTATTGTATTCGTAGGCAATCAAAACCAGAATCTCTTTTTCACGGGAACTTAGTTCAGTTAAGTTAGAAACCTGCTTTTCAATTTTTGAACTATTAGAAAGATGTTTTTCTTCCAGTTCTTCAGCAAAATAATTCTCTCCCGAAGCAATCGTGTTAATTGCTTTCAGAAGTTCTTCTTTTGCAGCATTTTTCAGCAAATAACCGTTTACGCCAATTCTAATCAGCCTGGAAACAATCATCACATTGCTGTGTGTACTTACAATTAGTATTTTGACATTCGAATGTTGTTTTTTCAGAATTTTACTCAATTCAATTCCATCCATTTCGGGCATGCTGATATCCAGAATAATAAAATCAACAACTCCCTTTTTAATAATTTCCAGCGCTTCAATTCCGTTTACCGCTTTGTCAATAACAGTAATATTGGGTTCCTGCTCCAAAAGAGAAATAATCCCCTGTAGGAACATCGTATGATCGTCGGCAATAAGTAGGTTAATTTGGTTCATTCAACAAATATATTAGTTGCTTTTTAATTCATCAAGCTGATTTTTCAAATCAATGCCTTTTATTTTCGCTTTAGGTTTCGGCTCTGCAATCGGAATTTCGATATTAAAAATAGAGCCTCGTTTTAGTTTAGAATCAATTACAAACGAGCCATTTAATTTCTTAATTCGGTTTTCCAGATTAATAAATCCAATTCCTTTCGAATGATTTTTTGTTTCAAAACCAATTCCATTATCCTCAAACAAAACATTCAATATATTTTCAATATAATTCAGCTGAATTTCTACTTCCGAAGCCTTGGCATGTTTAATCGTATTCGTTAAAAGTTCCTGAATAATTTTAAAAATCTCAATCTGAATATTTTCATCCAGATCATTAATTTCTTTCTTCGGATACGGAATATAAGAAATCTTGATTTTGCTGGCTTCGCTGATATTTTTTAAATACGACTCTAGAACTTCTAAAAATTTATTCTGGCTGAATTTCTTCGGAAGAAGTGTATGCGATAAATTCCGAACCTGCTGATACGTCTCATCCAATTGAAGGCTTATTTTCTGAATATTAGAAAAATCGGAAGCATTCAAATGATTGACTTGTAATTTTATAGCAGCTAAATTGCCGCCAATACTGTCATGAAGTTCCTGCGCAATACGCTGTCTTTCCTTATCCTGTCCGCTAATCGATGCTTTTATCAACTCTAATTCCTGTTCTTTCAAAATACCATCTATTTTTTGAGAACTGATTTCCGCCTGTTTAATGTTCAGTAAATGCTGTACTTTAAAACGTTTGTAATACTGAAACAAAAGACCAATTATCGGAATCATTAAAATCAGAAAAGCAATAATAGTAAACCATCTTATTTTTTTCTGCTGATTGATTTCCAAAGCTTTAAATTGCTGGTCTTTCTTTAAAAGCGCTATTTCATTTCGTTTTTTGTTTGATGAATTCTGATACGCCAGAATTGTATTTTCATTATTCTTTTTCGAAATTTCTTCTCGCAGAATCATGTTTTTAATAGCCTCTTCCTGATTGGCAAGCGTCAGTTTTTTAGTTTCATTTTCAAACTTCAAAGCTTCTATTTCTTTTTGTTTCTGCGCCGTTTTGTATTTGACTTCCAGTTCGTTAATCTCTTTTATTTTCTGAAGATTATTGATAGAATCTTTTATGAGAGCTGACTTTTCGAAAAACGAATAAGCACTTTTATAATCGTCCTGAAGAATGGCTATTTTTCTCAACTCATCATAAATAGAACTCTGATTTTGAAGCAGACCAAAATGAACCGATTTCTGAAGTGCCTCAGAAAATATCAATTTCGCTTCGTTATATTTTTTCAGCGAAATATAAGTATCGCCAATACTGCTTCGGGAAACAATCGACAATTGATTCAGTTCACTTTTATCAGCAATAGCAAGCGCTTCCTGAAACATTTTTAAAGCTTCCTGGTGCTTTTTTTGTAATTGATAATTTTCGCCAAGTCCCAATAAAACAATAACACGTCCCTGGTTATTATTGGTTTTTTCAGAGAGTACTTTTCCTTTTTTATAAAAAATACTGGCATTGTCATAGTCTTTCAGTTTCGAATAAATATCGCCAATATTGATGTAACTGCCCAAAATAATTTCATTATCATCTTTATATTCAAGACATTGTTTAAACAATTTCAAAGCATTGCTGTAATCGCCCAATTCGCTGTAAGTCTGCGCTAAACCATGTGTGTGCGTATAAAAAAGATTTATTTCGTTGTATTTTTGAGAAGCTTCAATACCTTTTAAATGCCATTTTTTGCTCTCATTCAGCAAACCTCTTTTTTTATAATTGATGGCCAAAAGATTATAGCCAAGTGAAAAAAGCCTGTTTTTTAAAGAATCGTTTACAACAGTGTTGAATTTTAAAGCCTGATTGGTATAATATATAGAAGAATCAATAATGGCTCTTTTATTAAAATAATAAGCCAGAAGCAGATTAGTTCGGGCGAGAGCTCTGTTGTCGGCAGTACCAGATTTTAAAATTGAATGCGCTTTTTTATAAGCCTTTTTTTCGTCTCCTTTATTGTATAAATCATAAAGCGCCAGTGTGTTTTTATCCTCTTTAATTTTTACAGGATTTCTGGAAATAAAAGTCTTCTTTTTAATTTCAATCTGCGCGTGCAGACTGAACGATAAAAAGATGAAGATCAATAAATAAAGTCTTCCTGACCAGATTGCCATGTGTTTTTGGTTTAAACTCTAATTTTGGTTTCGAGTAAGTTTTTAAAGTATTGTAAACTTGGGGTTTATGATCTCGGTCTTTGTCGAACCGGAAAGGTAAAAATACTATAAAAGCATCAAACAGCCATTTCTTAAAATAAATTTTTTAGGTAAAGTTGTGATATAATTTTAGTATGAAATTGTAATTTAAACTATTTGTAAATCAATTTGTTATGAAATTAAAAAAGACTAAAAAATTCTTAAATTAATTTGAAAGCATTTTTTGAAGTGGTAAATTAGTAACACTACATTTAAACGAAATGAATTATGAAAACGAAAATATTTTTAGCCATAGCATTGTTAATCGCAGCAATCTCGGCCAGCGCACAAAAGAAAATTGAAGTAACAGAACTGCCAAAACCGGCACAGGAATTTTTAAAGAAACATTTTAGCCATACTTCGATAGAAAAAGCTCAAAAAGATCCTGAACACGGTGAAAAAGGGTATGAAGTCAAACTTAAAGACGGAACAGAAGTTGAATTTTGGAAAGACGGTTCATACCGAGAAGTCGACGGTGGTGACAAACCAATTCCTACTGATTTTATTCCGGATAATATAAAAGCTTATGTAGCCAAAAATCATCCCAACGAAAAAATAACGCACATCGACTATGGACACAAAGATCTTGATGTCGATTTGACCAATAAAATCGATCTGGAATTTACCAAAGACGGTAAAATTCTAAAAGACAAAAAGAATAATGTCAAAAAATAATAATTTATAAAAATTAAGCATCCTAATTTTTTTGATTTGAAGATCAGCTTCGGAGAAGCGAAATATATATAGAAATAATATTTGTTATCTATAATAAAGCTCCAGCGGAGCGAAATGTTTTTCAGCAATCCTGCTATATTTCGCTCCGCTGGAGCTCTTTTGTATCCGTGTTATTGAATTTCTATAAATATTCAGCCCCGCTGGGGCTTACTGAAGCAACACTTTGTAGTGATGTCCTAATTAATTTGAAGATCCACTTCGGAGAAGCGAAATATGTATAGAAAAAATATTTGTTATCTATAGCAAAGCTCCAGCGGAGCGAAATATTTTTTAGCAATCCTGCTATATTTCGCTCCGCTGGAGCTCTTTTGT
>NZ_JBQEMU010000041.1:0-21181 GCF_052044235.1 Flavobacterium sp. 22659 | reverse complement strand
TAAACACTTTACGCGCTAATCTGCCCAATGCCATGGTTACTACCTATACCTACATTCCGCTTGTAGGGGTAAGCACCATAACTGATCCGAAAGGACAGACCACAACCTATACCTACGACAGTTTTGGAAGACTTGAATTTGTAAAAGACAACAAAGGGAATATCCTTTCTGAGAACCAGTACAATTACAAACACTAAACCAAAAGCATCATGAAAAACTTCTTAAAACTTCTTTTGGTTTTGTTTCCTTTATTGGTAAAAAGCCAGACACAAAGCGAGAATTACATTAAAGCTGTAAAATACAAAGTGCCCAGCACCACACCTATAACATCACCTTCCATTTCTCAGGCTTCGCAGGACATCACCTATTTTGACGGACTGGGCAGACCCGTTCAGCAGACTGCCTCACAGCAGTCCAAATCCGGCATGGATATCATCACTCATATCGAATACGACGGTTTTGGAAGACAGGCTGAAGAATACCTGCCTTTTAAAGCAGAAACCTCCAATATGACTTTTGACCCTTCGGCCAGAGCAAAAGTGATGTCTTATTACGGAAATCCTAACCCGGCTCTTAACGGAAACCCAGCCCTTGAAGCCACCTCTTATCCTTTCAGCAGAAAAGAGCTTGAAGCCTCTCCTTTGAACAGGGTGCTCAAACAGGCCGCTCCAGGAAATGCATGGTACTCTGGATCAGGACATGAAATAAAAATGGACTATCAGACTAATGCCTCTGCAGAGGTAAAACTCTTCTCTGCCAATACACAGTGGAATGCGGCATCAGGATTATATGATATTACCCTTTCTCTTAACGGCCATTATACTGCCGGGGAGCTTTATAAAACCGTTACCTATGATGAAAACACAGCTTCTGTTCCACTTGAAACAGACGGTTCAACGGTTGAATTTAAAAACAAAGAAGGACAGGTGGTATTAAAAAGGACTTATGATGTCCAGGTAAAGCACGACACTTATTATGTTTATGATATTTACGGAAATCTCACCTATGTTATTCCGCCTAAAGCGGTTGATTTAATAGAAGGCTCAGCAGGCCTGCAGGCAGATCTAACCTCAAATATTACTGTAACTCGGGAAACTTCCCTGCATTTAACGGCTTCAAACTCTATTAGATTAACAGATGGTTTTCATGCTCAGGCAGGAAGTACTTTTTCGGCTGTGATTAACAACGGCGCTCAGGCTGTTTTAAATAATTTATGCTATCAGTATAAATATGATTACCGCAATCGTCTGGCTGAGAAAAAACTGCCGGGAAAACAATGGGAGTTTATTGTCTATGATAAACTTGATCGTGTTACGGCCTCAGGACCTGCCTATTCCCCGTTTTCTGATTTAAGCTCTGCAGGATGGATCATTACCAAATACGATGTTTTTAACCGCCCGGTTTATACCGGATGGACGGCCTCTGCAATAGTAAATTCTGCACAGAGGGCCTCCATGCAGAATGCTCAGAACAATGCCTCTGTAATTAACGAAACCAGAGCGGCTTCTGGAACCTTGGACGGAATACCGGCTTATTACAGCAATACGGTGTCTCCTTCTGATTTTAAGCTTCTCTCGGTTAATTATTATGATAATTATGTCTTCCCGGGCGCCCCTGCTGTACCGGCATCCATAGAAGGACAGGATATATTAAACAGCACGCAGGTCAAAGGACTTGCCTCGGGTTCATGGACAAGGGCACTGAATTTGAGCACTGAAACGCAAGGTGAAACTGCTGTTACTCTTTATGACGACAAGGCAAGACCTGTCAGGGCATATCTGCAGAATCATTTAGGAGGTTATACCTATACCGATACCAAACTCGATTTTTCAGGAAAAACACAGTACAGTATCACCAGACATAAAAGAACAGCAGCAGATGCTGAATTCACTGTCAAGGATGCTTTTACCTACTCGGCACAGGACCGATTAATGACCCAGACCCATCAGATAAACAACGGACCTGTTGAGCTTATTGCCGATAACACCTATGACGAGCTGGGACAGCTTATCTCTAAAAAGGTTGGAAACAACGCCCAGAATATCAATTATACCTACAACATCCGCGGATGGCTCACAGGTATTAATAATGTATCTTCTCTCGCACAGACGGACGGACCCAAAGACTTGTTTGCCTTTAAGATCAATTATAATGCCCCTTCTTCTTTCAGCGGGGTAAACGGACTCTATAACGGAAACATATCTGAGACCCAGTGGGCCACAAACTCAGATAATGGTATTGTAAGATCTTACGGCTATAAATACGATAACCTGAACCGTTTAAAAGAAAGTATTTCTGCTAAAGCAGGCTCAGTAAACAATGCTTACAATGAAAATTTATGGTACGATAAAAACGGAAATATTACCGGTCTTATCCGTAACGGAAACAGTGAGAGTGCCCAGCAGATCGACAATTTAATCTACACTTATGCCAATGCTGATAACAGCAACCAGCTGGCTAAAGTAACAGACAGCAGTAACAAGGCACTTGGTTTTACTGATGGAGCCAATACAGGAGATGATTACAGTTATGATCTTAACGGAAACATGGTATCTGATGCCAATAAAAACATCACCTCTATTACTTACAACCATCTTAATCTTCCCGCAAAAGTAACCTTTGCCTCTGCAGGAAATATTGTTTATATTTACAATGCGCAGGGACAAAAATTAAAGAAGATTGTAAGCGAGGCAGGAAAAACGGTTATCACTACTGATTATCTTGGAGGGTACCAGTATGAAAACGGCGTACTGAAGTTTTTCCCAACAGCCGAAGGTTATATCGAGCCTTCTGCAGGTTCTTATAAATACGTGTACCAGTATAAGGATCATCTGGGTAATATCCGTTTAAGTTATGACAAAAACCTTGTCATTCAGGAAGAAAACAATTATTATCCGTTTGGTTTAAAACATATAGGATATAACAGCGGGATTAACTCAACTAATACTGCTTTAAAGTATAAGTACCAAGAGCAGGAGCGTCAGGATGAGTTGGGATTGAACTGGGACAGTTTTAAGTGGAGAAATTATGATTATGCGATTGGAAGATTTATGTCTATCGACCCTTTGGCAGAGAAGTATAGTTTCCAGTCGCCATATAATTTTTCTGAAAACAGAGTTATTGATTCGAGAGAATTAGAAGGATTGGAAGCGTATAGGTTATTTAGGACTGAAAAGGAGGCGGCTAATAATTGGGGACAGCAATATGCTGGTAAATCGATTCGTGAAAATAAAGAATTTGGTTCAACGATTGGAAAGAGTACTGATGCTAAAGGCAATGTTAGATATTCCTATGCACCACCAGCTCCTGGCGACAATGATGGTGTTACAATTAGTGATGCACCAGAAGGAACAACACCAACTGCTGATATACACGCTCACGGAGCATATGATTCAGAATACTTTAATAATGATTTTTCTCGTGGAGACAAAAAAGGCAATGATAATACAGGTCTAAATGGCTACTTAACGACTCCAAGTGGAACTCTTCAAAAATATAATCCTAAAACTAAGGAAATAACAATTGTAAATGAGACACAAGCAAGTGACCCAAAAGACCCTGATAAAAAAAATAACATTTCCCCAAATGAAAAGAAGGCTGAAAAGTCAACTACGGATAGTAAACAAAAAACAAATACTAATATTTGGCCAGAAATTAAGCCTTTAATTCCAACAATTCCAGCTAAATAAACTTAAATTTTAAAAATATGAAAAAGCATAATGTATTATTAGTGGTTTTTTTATTAATATTCTTTAATTCGTGCTCCCAAGAGAAAACCAAGTCGCAAAAGGTAGTAAAATCTGTGGTAGATAAACCTAATTTGGTATTTAAGGATTTAGTTCCTGATAATGAAACTGCAATAAAAATAGCTGAAACAATTTTGGTACCTATATATGGTAAAAAAATTTATGAGCAGAGACCGTTTGTAGCAAGGTTGAAATCACCAAATGTGTGGGCAGTAGAGGGAACTTTACATACGACAAAAGGTGGTGTTGCTTATATAGAGATACAAAAGAAAGATTGTAAAATATTGAAAGTCTATCATGAAAAATGATAAAGTAACATAGCTTGATAATTTGTTAAAAGCCATTCCATAACGGAGTGGCTTTTGCTTTTATAGCACTTTAAAGTATACCAAATTGTTAAAATAAAATCAAGTTAGCTTGCATCTGTTAGGGAATCTCAATAGCATAAGAAAATAGTATTCAGAGCATCCTCCCTCCCTTTATCGACTATTTCAGTACTAAATACCAAGATTTAAAAAAATAAAGCAATGCGTAAAAAACATATTCTTTTATGTTCGATACAGATTAAAATCAAATGAATTCTATATTTTATCTCAAACAAAAATATAATTTTTCGGATAAGTTTAAATTACAAAAAGTAAACACTTTATTACAAATAGTCTTCTTATAAAAAATTAAAATTACTTTTTCTCCAATTTTTCAACTTTCGAAACTAATACGTTATTCTCTTTAAGAAGCCTATCATTACTAACCTGAAGTTCATTTACTTTTTTATTCACCTCAATCATGTACAAAGTAAGTTCCTCAATTTTCTGTAATAGTTTTGAGTTCATTTCTCCTAAAGAAATTCCATTTTTTAGAGCTTCTTCTTCACTTGGGATATTTTCTAAGTGGCCTTTTTCAATAATGTGTTTTTCGACTTCTTGAAGAGTGGGTAAACTATATTCTTTTTTGAAAACAAAATCAGACCATTTTTCCACATCAACTTTCACTTCTTTTGAATGGATTGTTCCGTTTACATCTAACTTATTATGTGGTTTTGTTATTCCTATACCTACATTTCCAGTATTAAAAACTAAATCAGATCCATTATTCTGCCAGTTCCCTTGAGCCGTCGCTAGTAAGCCCGCATAAGGATAAGTTGCTTCCGGATGTATAAAAAACAGTTCCGAAATTCCAACTGTAGAATTGTCGCCATTATAATTCTCACCGCTGTAAAATGTAAATTTTAGTTTAGTATAACTTCCGCCAATCGGAATTCTAACCGAAAAATTGAACCCTGCATAATCAACAGCTGAATAATCTGCTATAACTCTCCATACGTTAGCAGAATTGTATTCGTCATAACCTTCTATCTTAAATCGAGTCGCCGGAAGATATCGCGTTGTCCATCCAACCCATGATCCTGATTGAGTATGCAGTGTTGATAGTCCTTCAATCAAAATAACAGAAGGATTACTAGGAGTAACACCAGAAATATAGTAAGGATTCATACCTCCGTCAAAAAATGTTGGAAGATGAACTATTGGTCCTTGTTGTGTTACTGTATAACGTGTCGTAGCATTAAACAAAGTATTATGTTCCCAACCCACTGGAGTTAAATTAGTTGAAAACGTTTGACCATTTATAATCTGACATAACAAAAATGCAAAAAAAAGTATTGTTTTTTTCATAATTAGGTTTTAAAAATAGAAAATCAAATATAAGATATTACTTAACAATGACTTATTTTTCTGTTGAAATAAAAGATTTTTTTTTAACAATATATTACATCCATTTTACTAGATTTGTTAAATTAATAATAATAGAAATAATCTGTCAAAATTCATTTTTAATTGTTATTAAAATTCACACCTTGTTATTTATAAAACAGCGCATTATGTTAAAAAAAATTGTTGTCTTGATAGTCTTAATCTGCAGTGCATGCCAGACAACTAAAATAAAAAATGACAACTATAAGTTCTCCTCTTCAGTTGTTGAATTAGGAAGTATTGGAACATCTAAATTATCATACAATCTAAATACATTTGAACCCAAAGGCCTGCCAAAACTGGAAAATAATATTAGAGTAGAAATTGGGGTTGTGCCTTACAATAAAAAACTAAACAAGATTTATAAATCGAAAGCAAAATACAATCAAAATCAAACAAAAGTTGCTTTTATAGACAGTCTTCCAATTAAACCAGAATTGGTAACCATTAAAATTTTAGATATAGCTGGTCTTGTTCAGGAAATCAACTCTGATTATAATGCCTCTATTTTAAAACTATTAACAGATACTCAAGGTTTAAAAATAATCTCAAGTCTTGCTGTAAGTTTATCTAATGAAGAAATTGCTAAAATACGACAAGCCGATGCTTATTATTTAACCAATAATCAATACAAAAAATATACAATTGCTTTGTTTAAAAGCGGGAAAAAAACAGACAATATAGACATAAATCCAGAAACAATTGTGGCATATCAGGTAAGCTCTTTTTGCTGGGTAAAATCAATTAAAGGCACTTGGAATGTTGCCGATATTATAAACGAACAAAGCAGCTGTACCGGAATAACCAAAAGTAAAGCAAACGAGAAGAAAAACAACAAAGATTTGTTTGATATGTAATGGCTTCGGCATTTTGTTTTTTAAATTATAAATTAAGACTATTCTAATAATCATGAATAAAATTTCACTTAAGTATTTTCTCCTTTTCTTTCTTCTTTCTTTTCTTTCTTGTGAAGAAATACTAATGGTCGACGATATAACCAAAAAGGAAGTATCATTAACAGCACCGGCAAACAATGCAGTTTTATCAACGTCAGGAGTTACATTTTCTTGGGAAGCTGTTGAAGGTGCAGATAAATATCAGCTTCAAATTGCAATTCCAAATTTTGAAGCCGCCAAACAAATAATTCTTGACACTGTCGTTTCAAAAAACTCTTATACACAGCAATTAAATATTGGAAAATATGAATGGAGAATAAGAGCAATTAATAGTGCCTATGAAACCGCATATACTAAAAGAAGTTTTGAAATTTTAAACAACGATGATTTCCAAAACAATACTGTTGTTTTATTAACTCCAAATAACAATTTAATTACAAAAACTGCTTCACAAAAATTATCCTGGGACGCAATCATTGGAGCAACAAATTATCAGATTCAGATTTTAGACGAAAACAACACCTTAGTAAAAGATCAAACTTCAGAAACAACACTTCTTAACTTTACTTTTGATGAAGGGAAATATACTTGGAAAGTACGAGCAAGTAATGGTACTGAACAAACTCTTTATACTTCTAGATCAATTACAGTAGATACTAAAGTTCCAAATACACCTACTCTATCTAGTCCGTTAAACGCAAGTACTACAACTAACAAAAGCACAAATTTTCAATGGAACAGAACTGCTGTTCCCGGAAGTACCGAAAGAGACAGTATATACGTCTATACAGAAAGCGCTTTGACAAATTTAAACTTTAAAGATCGAGGCACAAGTCCATATAATAAAACCATGACGGCCGGAACTTATTACTGGTTTGTAAAATCATTTGATGAAGCCGGAAACCAAAGTGCAAGAAGTACTGTTTTTAATTTTACTATAAATAATTAGAATACTTTTCAGAAGTCTCTCTTTTGTCTATTTAACCAACCCAAAAATTAAAATTTTTATGAAAAAAATAATTTCATCACTTACCTTTTTACTTTACATGAATTTTGTTGCAACAGCACAAAATACAACTTTTGATAATATTAGTCTTGGCACTAGTTATCCTGCATATGGTGTTCAACTAAAAGCAAATTTCCCTGGGTATACTGGAGGTTGGAGCCGTGCCTATTTTATTACTAACGAATCTGGCAATCAGTCTTTTTTTACATTTGGCTCAACTGGTTTTGTTACAAATGGAGTTGCAAACGTTTCAAGCAGTTTTATAGGTAAAGATTTAACTACAAGATACATGACATTTTTGCCTAATGGTAATATTGGCATTGGAACAGAGATTCCTCAATATGTTTTTCAGATAGGTAATTACAATAATAACTCTAATTATAAATTAAGTATTCCTGGTGCCTACAATTTTGAAGAAATAAGGTTAGGCCAGTATGGAAACGGAAGAACGGGATTAGAAATGATAACCCATACAAACCTCACTAACTCATTTGGAGTAAGATTATTTGCCGGTACTGATACTGGTACGAATGGCTTGCTTATTCAAACCGCTGACCCTGTTGACTCAGAACAAAAATTAGTCTATACAACAAAATTATCGATAGGTATAAATGGAAATGTAGGCATTGGTACACCAAATGCAAGCTCAAAACTTACCGTTGCTGGAAATATTGAATCGCGTGAAGTAAAAGTTACTGTTGATGCCGGAGCTGATTTTGTTTTTGAAAACAACTACGATTTACCTTCTTTAGAATCTGTAGATAAATTCATTAAAGAAAATAAACATTTACCAGAAATTGCTTCTGCAAAAGAAATGCAAAAAGACGGTATTAATTTATCTGAAATGAATATCAAACTTTTACAAAAAGTGGAAGAGCTAACGCTATATGTTATCGAAATGAAAAAAGAAAGTGAAAAGCAAAATGATAAAATACAAACACTCGAAAATAAACTAAAAAATACTTGTAATGACTAAAAATCTAAAATTTATATTTATAGCAATATTAGCAATTCCATTATTTACTAACGCACAAATTTCAACAACACCTTTAGCAGAAAACTACAAAGTTGTAAATATTGGTAATAATGGTAAAGGCGATTTTGCCCGAAATTTAATTTTACTTCACGAAATATATAATGGAACGCTATTACCTATGAACAATGCTATTGGAACAATAACAGCGTTTAGAGGCACTACAGCATCCTTAAACAGAATTAATGTAGCCGAAATAAATTCATCATCATCATACAACGGTATTGCTGCTTCTATAAAATCGTTTGACGACGAAGGCATTTGGAAATTAAAAACTTGCATCTATAATGGAAAAAAGTATCTGGCTCTGGATGTTCCTTATTCTGCAGCCTTCCATGATTGGGGTTTTAATTTTGCAGGCTGGACAAAGTCAAGTGGTGAAAACATGAAATCGGTTCCTTACGAATTAAAGGGATCACCAATAAACACAGATATTCTTTCAAATATACAAGATTACATACCTAATATAAACGAAACTCATCAAGTGAAAAATTTCTTGATACTGGGAAATGTTGGCATTGGAACATTATCTCCAGATGAAAAACTAACCGTAAAAGGAAAAATCCATACACAGGAAGTACGAGTTGATATGGCCGGACCGTTAGTTCCTGATTATGTTTTTGAAAATGATTATAAACTTAAAACTTTACCAGAAGTTGAAGAATTTATAAAAGAAAACAAACATCTGCCAGAAATTCCATCGGCAAAAGAAATAGAGAAAAACGGATTAATGATTGCCGAAATGAACATGGCTCTATTAAAAAAGATGGAAGAAATGACCTTGTATATGATTGATATGAAAAAGGAGAATGAAGAAATGAAAAAAAATCAAAAAATTTTAGAGGACAGAATTCAAAAAATTGAAAATAAATAAACATGAAAAATGTAATATTTATAATCTTATTATATCTTTTTACAAAATACAGCTTTGCCCAAGTATCTAGCAGCATTAATGTTGGCGGAGATATTGATAAATTCTATCCCGTAACTTTTTTAGATGGAGGCTGGAATAATGATAAAGCAACAAATTTAACTTTATCAAGACACAGCATCCATTTAGATTCTCAATGGCGAGGATCATTAGTTGCGACTTTTAACTATCATATTACAGCATGGGGACATGGTTCCAACTTTGTTGATGCCGATATTAAACCTTCAAGAGGTTCAATTCCTAATTTCATTGCTGGATGGAGAGACGCTACAGAGACTGGAAGCTGCCATTGTATTATAATTTGGCTTCGTGGTGGAGGAACTACTTACTATTATTCATCAAATTTTGCTGTTAACCCAACTGTTTACGATGGAGTTAAAAATCCTCTTCCGTATAATGAAGATAATGGACCTGCGCACAATTATAAAACTACAGTAGAAGAATATGCCACAACAACAGGAACTTATCAAAATAGAAATGCCTATTTTAATGGAAATGTAGGTATTGGAACAACAAACCCAACTTCAAAACTTACGGTCGCAGGAAATATTGCATCACGCGAAGTAAAAGTTACTGTAGACGCCGGTGCCGATTTTGTTTTTGAAAATGATTATAGCTTACCAACTCTAGAATATGTAGAAAGTTTCATCAAAGAAAATAAACATTTACCTGAAATAGCCTCGGCAAAAGAAATGCAAAAAGACGGAATTAATCTTTCTGAAATGAATATTAAACTCTTGCAGAAAATTGAAGAGATGACGCTTTATATAATCGAAATGAAAAAGGAAATTGAATTACTAAAGAAAAACCAAAAATAAACAATGAAAAAAATAGTCTGTTTTTTATTCATAATAAATTCATTAAATACATTTTCACAAATTCTCTCACCAAGCGGAAATAATATTTTTTATTACAACGGTGCAGCTGATGTTATTTTTAAGTATCCAGAGAGAGGTTCTGGAGGAAGAGCTTTTGTACATGCTCCTAATAATGTCCTAGCATTAAACTATGCAGAAGATTTTAATGGAGGAACTTTGATTGGTAATAATGTCTATTTTAAAGATGGAGGAAATTCATTTATATACTCTGGGAATTTTGGTATTGGTACTTCAACTCCAAGTGGTACCTTACATTTACAAAAACTTAACTCCAGCTTAGTTTTCGATTTAAATACGAGTGGAATCTGCAAAATAATAAGTAAAGGATGGAATGCAAATATTGACGTGCATACATTTAAAATCGATGGTACAGAAAACTTTAATCAATTAAATCTAAATTCTAATGGAAATGTGGGAATAGGCAACTCTTCTCCAGATGCTCCTTTAACAGTTTATGGTATATCTAATTTTTATCCTATAAGAATTGGCAGCGGCGATGCAAGACAATTCTCTATTAGACATTCGTTTATTAATCCTGATTTTATAAATAATCTTTATCCTGTAATTTTGGGTACAGGAGGAGGAGATCAACCCTTAATATTAGATGTTGCAAGAGTTGGCATTGGAATTTCAAATCCATCAAATAAGCTCGATGTAAATGGTACAATTCACTCAAAAGAAGTAAAAGTAGATATGCAAGGCTGGTCTGATTTTGTTTTTAAAAAAGAATACAATCTCCCAACACTTGAAGAAGTCGAAAAACACATTAATAAAAAAGGACATTTAGAGAATATTCCAAATGAAGATGAGGTTTTAAAAAACGGAATTAATCTTGGTGAAATGAATTCTAAACTGCTTCAAAAAATTGAAGAGTTGACTTTATACGCTATCCAACAAAATAAGAAAATCGAAGAGCAGTCAAGAGAAATTGAAACATTAAAAGCTTTAGCTTTTCGAGTAGCAAAAATTGAGAAAGAATTGAATCAAAAATAAATTAATGAAAAACAAAAAAAACATATATATCCTTTTACCTCTTGTTTTATTTGTGTGGGGCGCTGTTTTGTTTCAGGTTTTTTCATTTACAAAATCTGATGAAATAACTCCTGCCGATAGTCCTGAATTTACTTTTAAACCGTTAAAAATTAATAAAAGAGAATCATTTGCAATTAATGTAAATTATCGAGATCCTTTTTTAGGTAAAATATACAATCCTGAAACTGTTTCTCACGCTAAAACAAACAATAAGAATATTAAAAAGGTTATAAAGAAACCAGAATTAGTTTGGCCAAATATTGTATACAAAGGTTTAATTGCAGATTCAAAAGGAAAAAACACGCTTTTTATGCTTATCATAGATGGTAAAAATTATTACATGAAAATTGGCGAAACTGAAAATGAAATTTTTCTTAAAAGCGGCGATAAGGAATCTATTTACGTAAAATACAAAGGAAATCTTAATCTTATAATGCTTCAGGATTGAGATTAAAACTTAAAATAAAATCTGGCGCCTTACAATTTACAGTTTTTATTGCTGTATTAATTGCTTTGCTTTTAGCTGGCCTGGTCTTGTATGCGTACACATTTATTTATATGAAAGAACAGTCGAAAGGAGCTATCGAGAACATACAAATTGCCAATATTGGTATTCAGTCTCTTTTAGATCAAAAAGAATTAAATACGGATACCACACAGATTGATTTTGTCAAAAAAGAAAATCAAATTATAAAAACTCATTTATCGCAATGGGGAGTATTTCAAAAAGGAATTACAATAACACAATTCCGTAAAAAGAAATTTACCAAAACTGCCATAATTGGATCTCTGCTCCTTGCAGATAAAACCCCCACTCTATTTCTACAGGAAACTCATAATGCGCTTACTGTTGTGGGCAATACAAAAATTACCGGTATTGCTTATTTACCAAAACAAGGTGTCAATTCAGGTTATATTGCAGGAAACAGTTATTATGGTTCGCAATTAATTTATGGCCGTATTGAAAAGAGTACTGAAGAGCTTCCAAAATTGGGAAAAACTTTTCTGGACGCGATAAATTTTTACATAAAAGAATATAAAATTAATCGTCAGGAAGACTATATAAACTTAAATTCCAGAATTAAAATTTTAAATTCTTTTAAAGAAAAAACAAAAGGTTTTTATTCTGAAAATGCTATAATATTAGAAAATAAAATAATTTCAGGAAATATTATAATTAAATCAGAAACGGCTATTAAGGTCAAGAAAACGGCTTTATTGAATGATATAATTTTAATTGCCCCCAGTATTGAAATTGAAGACGAAACTATGGGGAATTTCCAGGTAATTGCTTCAAAAAAAATCACCTTAGGAAAAAAATGTAATTTAAGCTATCCATCTGCTTTACTTTTATTTCAGGATAATAAAAACGATCCCAACAATAACTCCAATTACAACAGCTTATTAGAAAATCAAATTTTTATAGGCGAAGGAAGTTCCTTAAAAGGCTGTGTGAACTATTTCCAGACAAAAGAAAAACCCGATTTTAAAACCCAGATCGTATTAGAAAAAGATTCAAAAATAAAAGGTCAGGTATATTGCAATGGAAATTTTGAAATAAAAGGCACCGTTTCCGGATCAGTTTATACAAAACAATTTGTGGCAAATCAGGCGGGGTCAATTTTTATGAATCATGTCTATAATGCTACTATTGAAAATGAAAATGTACCTGCAATTTATGGAGGTATAATTTTAGAACAAGAACCTAAAACTATTTTAAAATGGTTATACTAAAGAAAGTAAAATCGGCGACATTAGTCGAAGCTATTGTGGCTACAGTGTTGGTGGTTATTATTTTCATCATTGCTAGTTTAATATTAAATAATTTAGTTTTTAATACTTTTTCGAAAAACACACATAATGTAGAAACCAGAATAAACGAACTGGAATATGAAATTCAAAACAATAACATAAAACTACCTTATCAGGAAAATTTTAAAAATTGGGATATTAGTATTGAATTGGAAACTATTTCTACAAAAAAAATAATTTCAATTTCGGCAGTAAATAATATTTCTAAAAAAGAAATTAAAAAACAACAAGTGATATGGCTGCAGGAAAATTAAAATCATTTACACTTTCAGAATTAATAGTGGTCATGATTATAACGGCTATTGTGGTTGGTATGGCGTTTAGTGTTTTACGAATTGTTCAAAAACAAATTCATACCATTCAAAGTAATTTTGAAAAAACAACCACATTATCCCTTTTCGAACAAAAGCTGTGGCAGGACTTTAACGAACCGCATAATATCATGTATGATAGTTCTAAACAGTTATTAATAATGACTTCAGAAATCGACACTATAACTTATTCTTTTCAGGAGAAATTCAGCATGCGAAATCGAGATACTATTAAATTAAAAGTTATTCCCAAAAAAGCTTTTTTTAGAGGAAAAGAAATTAGCAGCGGACAAATAGATGCTCTGTCAATATTTGCAGAAACAGAATTACCGGATTATCAAATTTTTGTTTCAAAAAAAAATGATTTAACCTTTTTTATGAATCAGGAAAATGGCCTTTAAAATAGAAAACACCCCAAATAAAAAAACTGTTCAATCTGCAAATTCAAGCAGTATTGAAAGTTTGTTAAAAAAAGAAATCACGCTTTTTGGCGACAGCTTTAATAATAAAAAGAAACAGGCTTTTTATCTGGAACTTGCCGTTTTATTAAAAGCAGGAGTTAGTTTTAAGGAAGGATTATCATTGATTATTGAATCATTAAAGAAAAGTGCCGATAAAGATTTAATTCAGACCATATTAAATAATGTTGTAAACGGAATGCCTTTTTCTGAAGCCTTACGTAAGTCAAAATCGTTTACTGAATATGAGTATTATTCTATTCAAATTGGTGAAGAAACTGGTACAACAGCACAAGTATGTCAGGAACTTGGTCATTTTTTTGAACGCAAAAACGAACAAAAAAGAATTATAATTGCGGCACTAACCTACCCTTCTATTGTATTAAGTACAGCAGTTTTAGTCGTAGTTTTTATGTTGAGTTATGTAGTGCCTATGTTTCAGGATATTTTCAAACAAAACAATATGGAACTTCCGTTTTTGACCCAGTTAATTGTAAAATTTTCTGTGTGGACTAAAACGTATGGTCTTTATTTTTTATTGGGAATAATCATCTTCATTTTTTCGACTCAGTTTTTTAAGAACAATCATAAATACAAAAAGGCACTGCATTATTTCTTAGTAAAAGTTCCTGTATTAGGGGCATTTATGACAAAAGTTTATCTGGCACAATTTACTCAGGCAGTAACCTTATTGACTACTGCCAAAGTTCCGTTGTTAAATAGTATTCAAATGGTAAAAAAGATGATTCATTTTGTACCACTTCAGGAAGCTCTGGAACAGGTAGAAAACAGTATTTTAAAAGGAAACAGTTTAAGCTCAAGTTTAAAAAATACTCCCCTCTTCGATAACCGAATTATTTCTCTTGTAAAAGTTGCCGAAGAGACCAATCAAACCGAGTATGTTTTTAAGCAATTAAGTGAACAATATAATCAGGAAGTCGTACAGCAATCTAAAGTGATGACAACGGTATTAGAGCCATTTATTATTCTATTTGTTGGAGTATTAGTGGCTGTTTTATTAGTAGCAATGTATTTGCCAATGTTCCAGTTAAGCAGTGCAATTGGATAATAAATCTAACTAGAAGTAAAATATCAATAACTAACTATTATCTAAATATAAAAAATGAAAAAAATCCTATTACTTTATAATTTAAAAATGAGAAAAAAGATCTTAATGTATACTCTTATTCTATTTAACTTTAATTTCAGTTTTTCGCAGACAAATTCGTCTTATGCCCCAAAAGTAAATAATATTCCTAGTTCACCCGAAGCAGCACTATTGGGACGTTTTGGCGATATCCCTGTTGGGTATTATACCGGCACTGCAAATGTTTCAGTTCCTTTGTATACCATAAAAGAAAACGATATAGAAATTCCAATAATGATAAATTATCATGGTTCAGGAATTAAAGTGGCTGATGAAGCCACTTGGGTAGGCTTAGGATGGAGTTTACAACCTGAAGGCACTATTTTACAAGAAATAAGAGGAAAAGAAGACATTAATGATAATGCAAAAAATTATTTAGGCGGTTATGAAAATGAGTTTTTAGCTTTTAAAACTAGAACAAACCTTACTTCTGGTTCTGAATTTTTTTATCCCAAAATATTTCAGCTTGGAACTGCGTTCTGGAGATTTTGTGGTCCCGGATTCACACCACTCCCTGGAATTGAATATGATTCACACTCGATTATGAACAGCCTAATGCAAGGAAATGGAGAACCAGATATTTACTCATATAACTTTTCTGGACTATCAGGAAAATTTTTTATTAATCCTTATACAAAAAAAGTTGTTCTTATAGATAAAAAAGAAGAAATTATATTTGAACAACTAGCCGGCGGAAATGGTTTTAAAGTAACTACCTTAGATGGGAATGTTTATATTTTTGACGTTGTTGAAAAATCATATACTAATGGAAGCGGTGACGGAGAGGATTATTCAGGGAAAAGCTATAAATTGAGTACAATACAGCTGACAAACAATAAAACAATTAATTTCAGTTATATAGATACAAAAATTGTATCTCCTTTTAATTCTCAACCTACAATTAATCTTAATTATGTTTGTAACACCAGCTCAGCTCCTAGTGTTACTCCACCCGTCACTCAGATATATAAAGTCAATAATATAAAAACCCTTCAAAAAATTACAACTGATGATATTCAAATAGATTTTAATTTAAGTGAGAGAGAAGATTTGATTCAAATGGGTTATGATGCTGTTTTAAATCCAAAAAAATTACAGTCTATTGATATCGTTTCTTTGAAAACAAATAAAAAGGTGAGATCATTTCAACTTAATTACTCCTATTTTTTGTCACCTGAATCTTCAACATATTTAGGGAAAAGACTAAAATTAGATTCTGTCAAAGAAATTGGATATAATGACAATCAAATTCCTGATAATACAAAACCTTCATATTTATTTGAATATGATACCAGCGTTAATCTACCTAGCAAAAATTCATTATCAATTGATTTTTGGGGATATTATAATGGCCAAAGTAACACTTCCTTATATCCTGATTTAACTTATTTTAATTATTATAACAATTCTACTTCAATCTTTAGATATATAAAATCAAATAGATATGCTGATAATTCTAAAGGTAAAGCAGCTTTACTAAAAAAAATAACATATCCTACAGGCGGATTCACAGAATTCTATTATGAACCAAATTCGTTTTCAAATCAATTTATTCCTGATAATTCTATCTTAAATTCATCTTATAATCAATTAAATGGTATCCATAAAACATTAACAACTGTTGACAGGAATAATGATTTATCTAATGGAGAAACAACATCAAGACTTTTTGAATTGAGTAAAACCGTAAGCATACATTTTGACAATAGAATTCTTGATGGTAATGCTTTTTCAGGTAGTACAGCTTATACCATTTCTGAGTTGGCAGGAAGTTATATTGAATTTAGGAAAATAAAAAATGGAATAACCTCATTAATTAAACGATGGGATTTAACATCTGTTTATAATGTAGATTTTCAGAAAAATCATGGACAAATTTGGACTGAAGATATTATAGTTACCTATGATCAAGGTGCAAAATACGTTATTGCAACCTATTTAACAGGAAATAGCCAAACCAAACCAAATGATCTTTACAGAATTGCTGCTTCACAATCAATCATAAATTATGATGATGATACTGGTGTTAATACAACTGTAAGTAAGCAATGTGGATTTAGAATTTCTAATATAAAAAACTATACTAAAGATGGGGAAATTTCGAGTAATAAAAAAATCCGCTATATAAATGAAGATGGTTCATCTTCTGGTAAGCTTTTAAGTCAATTTAAACCATTTCAAGAAGTTGTATCATTTTGCAATTATTGTGGTGCTTCAAACAATGGACAACCTACATCAAGATCTACAAGATTTACACAATATTTACTCTCTCCTACTGATTTTGGAATGAGTGAGGGAAATACAATTGGTTATTCAAGAGTAGAAGAAATTGAATTGGCAAAAAATGTAACCGATTCTATTGGTAAGAAAGTATACACTTACAACAACACTCAAAATATTACAAAAAAAGGGCTTCCTATAATTGAATATCAAAATAATGGACAGCTGCAATCTGAGACATATTACGATAAACTAGGAAATATCGTAACTCAAAAAATACATACATATAAAAATCTTGAAAACTTAAATACCACAACATGCAGCGGAATAAAAATTATATCTCATAGTATTGGAGCGGTAGATTGGGGTGATCCATATGCTACAAGTGATTCTAATGAGTCATATGTATATACATATGAAACTTATCCCATAAATTCATATTGGTATGTAAAAAGCGGCGTTTTAACGACAAATTATTTTAATCAAAATAAATTAACCACTATTGAAAATTATGAGTACAATTCTAAAGGAAAAATTAGATCGATTATAAGTAAAAACAGCAAGACCGAAATACTTAAATCCAATAGTTTTTTCGCATCAGATTCTGAGATGGCTGGAAAACCATATGTCAACAATTTATCTTTAAAAAATATTTTTAATATTCCATTAGTTACTCAACAATTTAATGGAGATAAAAAACTTTCAGAACAAGAAACACAATTTGGTTTATTTAATGGACTTTTATTACCTGAATTTGTTTACGCAGGTAAAGAATCAAATATGGAAAAAAAGGTTACGTATGAAATATATGATTCCAAAGCTAATATACAGCAATATACTCTTGAAAATGGTGTTCCAGTAACCATATTATGGGGATATAGTAAAACAAAGCCTATTGCTAAAATAGAGAATGCCAGTTTTTCTCAAGCTGCAGCCGCTCTAGGAATAACAACCATTACATTAGACGCTTATAATGAAAACCAAATTGCGGCAATAAACACTTTACGCGCTAATCTGCCCAATGCCATGGTTACTACCTATACCTACATTCCGCTTGTAGGGGTAAGCACCATAACTGATCCGAAAGGACAGACCACAACCTATACCTACGACAGTTTTGGAAGACTTGAATTTGTAAAAGACAACAAAGGGAATATCCTTTCTGAGAACCAGTACAATTACAAACACTAAACCAAAAGCATCATGAAAAACTTCTTAAAACTTCTTTTGGTTTTGTTTCCTTTATTGGTAAAAAGCCAGACACAAAGCGAGAATTACATTAAAGCTGTAAAATACAAAGTGCCCAGCACCACACCTATAACATCACCTTCCATTTCTCAGGCTTCGCAGGACATCACCTATTTTGACGGACTGGGCAGACCCGTTCAGCAGACTGCCTCACAGCAGTCCAAATCCGGCATGGATATCATCACTCATATCGAATACGACGGTTTTGGAAGACAGGCTGAAGAATACCTGCCTTTTAAAGCAGAAACCTCCAATATGACTTTTGACCCTTCGGCCAGAGCAAAAGTGATGTCTTATTACGGAAATCCTAACCCGGCTCTTAACGGAAACCCAGCCCTTGAAGCCACCTCTTATCCTTTCAGCAGAAAAGAGCTTGAAGCCTCTCCTTTGAACAGGGTGCTCAAACAGGCCGCTCCAGGAAATGCATGGTACTCTGGATCAGGACATGAAATAAAAATGGACTATCAGACTAATGCCTCTGCAGAGGTAAAACTCTTCTCTGCCAATACACAGTGGAATGCGGCATCAGGATTATATGATATTACCCTTTCTCTTAACGGCCATTATACTGCCGGGGAGCTTTATAAAACCGTTACCTATGATGAAAACACAGCTTCTGTTCCACTTGAAACAGACGGTTCAACGGTTGAATTTAAAAACAAAGAAGGACAGGTGGTATTAAAAAGGACTTATGATGTCCAGGTAAAGCACGACACTTATTATGTTTATGATATTTACGGAAATCTCACCTATGTTATTCCGCCTAAAGCGGTTGATTTAATAGAAGGCTCAGCAGGCCTGCAGGCAGATCTAACCTCAAATATTACTGTAACTCGGGAAACTTCCCTGCATTTAACGGCTTCAAACTCTATTAGATTAACAGATGGTTTTCATGCTCAGGCAGGAAGTACTTTTTCGGCTGTGATTAACAACGGCGCTCAGGCTGTTTTAAATAATTTATGCTATCAGTATAAATATGATTACCGCAATCGTCTGGCTGAGAAAAAACTGCCGGGAAAACAATGGGAGTTTATTGTCTATGATAAACTTGATCGTGTTACGGCCTCAGGACCTGCCTATTCCCCGTTTTCTGATTTAAGCTCTGCAGGATGGATCATTACCAAATACGATGTTTTTAACCGCCCGGTTTATACCGGATGGACGGCCTCTGCAATAGTAAATTCTGCACAGAGGGCCTCCATGCAGAATGCTCAGAACAATGCCTCTGTAATTAACGAAACCAGAGCGGCTTCTGGAACCTTGGACGGAATACCGGCTTATTACAGCAATACGGTGTCTCCTTCTGATTTTAAGCTTCTCTCGGTTAATTATTATGATAATTATGTCTTCCCGGGCGCCCCTGCTGTACCGGCATCCATAGAAGGACAGGATATATTAAACAGCACGCAGGTCAAAGGACTTGCCTCGGGTTCATGGACAAGGGCACTGAATTTGAGCACTGAAACGCAAGGTGAAACTGCTGTTACTCTTTATGACGACAAGGCAAGACCTGTCAGGGCATATCTGCAGAATCATTTAGGAGGTTATACCTATACCGATACCAAACTCGATTTTTCAGGAAAAACACAGTACAGTATCACCAGACATAAAAGAACAGCAGCAGATGCTGAATTCACTGTCAAGGATGCTTTTACCTACTCGGCACAGGACCGATTAATGACCCAGACCCATCAGATAAACAACGGACCTGTTGAGCTTATTGCCGATAACACCTATGACGAGCTGGGACAGCTTATCTCTAAAAAGGTTGGAAACAACGCCCAGAATATCAATTATACCTACAACATCCGCGGATGGCTCACAGGTATTAATAATGTATCTTCTCTCGCACAGACGGACGGACCCAAAGACTTGTTTGCCTTTAAGATCAATTATAATGCCCCTTCTTCTTTCAGCGGGGTAAACGGACTCTATAACGGAAACATATCTGAGACCCAGTGGGCCACAAACTCAGATAATGGTATTGTAAGATCTTACGGCTATAAATACGATAACCTGAACCGTTTAAAAGAAAGTATTTCTGCTAAAGCAGGCTCAGTAAACAATGCTTACAATGAAAATTTATGGTACGATAAAAACGGAAATATTACCGGTCTTATCCGTAACGGAAACAGTGAGAGTGCCCAGCAGATCGACAATTTAATCTACACTTATGCCAATGCTGATAACAGCAACCAGCTGGCTAAAGTAACAGACAGCAGTAACAAGGCACTTGGTTTTACTGATGGAGCCAATACAGGAGATGATTACAGTTATGATCTTAACGGAAACATGGTATCTGATGCCAATAAAAACATCACCTCTATTACTTACAACCATCTTAATCTTCCCGCAAAAGTAACCTTTGCCTCTGCAGGAAATATTGTTTATATTTACAATGCGCAGGGACAAAAATTAAAGAAGATTGTAAGCGAGGCAGGAAAAACGGTTATCACTACTGATTATCTTGGAGGGTACCAGTATGAAAACGGCGTACTGAAGTTTTTCCCAACAGCCGAAGGTTATATCGAGCCTTCTGCAGGTTCTTATAAATACGTGTACCAGTATAAGGATCATCTGGGTAATATCCGTTTAAGTTATGACAAAAACCTTGTCATTCAGGAAGAAAACAATTATTATCCGTTTGGTTTAAAACATATAGGATATAACAGCGGGATTAACTCAACTAATACTGCTTTAAAGTATAAGTAC
>NZ_JBQEMU010000040.1:0-22606 GCF_052044235.1 Flavobacterium sp. 22659 | reverse complement strand
TTTTCTACCAACCTTTAATGCCTAACGGCATATTTAAAAATCATTACAAAACGAAAAATATATCTGAAATTTTAGAGGCAATTTAATCCTCTTTTATATCATCAATTTAAAATCAGCAAATTATGCCGTTAGGCATTAAAGGTTGGTAGAATATTAAATTTAAAATTCGTTTTCGTGCCGTAGGTACGATACATATCTTGCGTACCTACGGCACGCTGAATCGATGCTAATCTATTTTTTCTACCAACCTTTAATGCCTAACGGCATATTTAACCTCATTGATGGTTTTCTTATAATTCCTTTTTTATATAAATTTTACACAAATTAGTTTTCTTTCATAAAAAGTAAGATATTAGCACCAAAAGCTATTCGAAAAACTAAAAATTATGGAACTATTAGAAAGTTTGCCTACACTGCTTAAATCTTTTTGGTATATCGCAATTCCAACAAGTTTAATTTTTCTTATTCAAACCATTATTACCTTTACGGGTCTTGATGTTGCAGATGGTTTCGACACTGATTTTCATGCAGATGCACACGATGGCGATTTTCAGCTTTTTTCATTACGAAACCTTATCAATTTTCTTTTAGGTTTCAGCTGGACGGGAATTTCGTTTTATTCTACAATTGGCGAACATACCTGGTTTCTTATTATTTTATCACTTGTTGTTGGCGTTTTATTTGTGCTTTTGTTTTTCTTCGTTATCAAACAAGTACAAAAACTAGCAGAAGACAATTCTTTTAAAATCACTAATACGCTTAATAAAACCGCCGAAGTTTACTTAACAATTCCCGAAAACAAAACAGGAAAAGGCAAAATCATGATTAGCGTAAACGGTTCTTTTCATGAATTAGAAGCGATGACAGAACAAAGCAAAATTCCGTCTGGAGCAGCTGTAAAAGTTATCAAAATCGAAAACAACATTTTAATTGTAGAAACCATATAACACAAATCATAATGAACCCAATTATTTTAATTGCAGTTGCGGCAATCGTTCTATTCGTAACAATTTCGGCATTAATATCGCGGTACAAGCGTTGTCCGTCAGACAAAATCTTAGTTATTTACGGTCGTACAGGAGGAACCTCAGCACGATGTGTACACGGCGGCGGCGCTTTTATCTGGCCGGTAATTCAGGATTATGCATTTTTAGATTTAAAACCGCTTTCAATCGAAGCTAATTTGACTAATGCGCTGAGCCGTCAGAACATTAGAGTCGATGTTCCTTGCCGATTTACCATTGCAATCTCTACAGAATCAGACAGTATGAATACTGCTGCCGAAAGATTGTTAGGTTTATCATACGAGCAGGTTCAGGAACTGGCAAAAGATATTTTGTTTGGTCAGTTACGTTTGGTAATTGCAACTATGACAATCGAAGAAATCAACTCAGACCGTGACAAATTCCTGGATAATATTTCGAAAAACGTTGACAGCGAATTAAAGAAAATTGGTTTAAAATTAATCAACGTAAACGTTACAGATATTCGTGACGAGTCTGGATATATTGAAGCTTTAGGAAAAGAAGCCGCTGCAAAAGCTATTAACGAAGCAAAAATCAGCGTTGCCGAACAGGAAAAAATCGGGGAAATTGGTAAGGCTCTTGCCGATAGAGAAAAAGATACTCAAATTGCAGAAACACACAGAGACCGTGACGTAAAAATCGCGATTACTCAAAAAGATAAAGAAATCAGTATTGCTACTGCATCAAGAGATGAAACTATTGGTAAAGCCGAAGCACAGAGAGATACAAGGGTAAAAACTTCTGAAGCAAACGCAATTGCGATTCAGGGAGAGAACGAGGCTAAAATTGCCATCGCTAATTCTGAAGCATTACGTAGAGAAAAAGAAGCAGAATCATTGCGTGTTGCAATAGCTGCCGAAAAAGTACAACAGGCAAAAGCATTAGAAGAATCATACGTTGCTGAACAAAAGGCCGAGCTTGCACGTTCTGAAAGAGAACGTTCTACTCAAATTGCCAACATTGTGGTTCCTGCCGAAATTGCTAAACAAAGAGCTATTATCGAAGCTCAGGCCGCTGCCGAAACTATCAGAGAAAATGCACGAGGTGAAGCCGATGCGATTTATGCTAAAATGGAAGCCGAAGCAAAAGGTCTTTTCGAAATATTAACCAAACAAGCCGAAGGTTACAAAGATGTTGTGGCTGCTGCGGGCGGAGATCCAAGCAAAGCATTCCAGCTTTTATTATTAGAGAAGCTTCCTGAATTGGTTAAAACTCAGGTTGAAGCGGTTAAAAACATCAAAATTGACAAAATCACCGTTTGGGATTCTGGAAATGCTCAGGGCGAAAATGGCGGTTCAACAGCCAATTTTGTTTCTGGAATGATGAAAACAGTTCCGCCATTGAATGACTTATTCAATATGGCCGGATTAAATTTACCGAGTTATTTAAAAGGTGAAGATACACCCGAAGTTCCGCCAGCTATTGAAGTTGTAGAAAAAGAAGAATAATTTTTAAATTCTGTCATAAAAAAGCGCGAACCGATTAACATTTTTAATTGATTCGCGCTTTTTGCTTTCAAAGTATTCACTTTGTAAAGTATCTTTGAAAAATAATACACGATTAATACAATGAAAATCACAAAACCAAGATTAGCTCTAATCTGCGGTATACTCTGCATCTCAATTTTCCCTATATTGGTTAAATTACGTTTAACGCCGGGATTAATCTCTGCTTTTTACCGAATGGCATTTGCCGTCATACTGCTTTTGCCGTATGTGCTGTTGAGCGGCAATTTTAAAATTCCAACATTAAAATTCGCGCTTTTAGCAGCGCTTTGCGGTGTTTTATTTGCATCAGATGTAGCCGTTTGGAATATCGCCATTCAGGAATCAAGCGCGACTCAGGCTTCGCTACTCACAAATTTATCTCCGGTTTGGGTTGGCGTTGGCTCTTTCCTGTTCCTCAAATCAAAACCTGCAGCAAACTTCTGGATTGGAACTCTCGTGGCTCTATTCGGAATGATAACTTTGGTGGGCTTTGAGTTTTTTATTGATTTGAATTTCGATCAGGCTTTTCTGTTTGCCGTTTTATCCGGAATCTTATATTCTATTTATCTTTTGGTAAGCAAAAATGTACTTTCAACCGTCGATGTTTTATCGTTTATGACAATTAGTTTACTGGCTTCTAGTATTTATTTAGGAATTTTGTGTTATTCGCTGAACGAACCTTTTACCGGATTTTCAGATGCGGGATGGTTTGTATTAGTTTTGCAGGCTGTAATCTGTCAATTGTGTGCTTGGCTTTCGATTAGTTATGCCACGCAGCACATGCGCGCAACCAGAGTTTCATTGAGTTTATTGAGTCAGGCTGTAATTACCTCTATTTTAGCTTGGTTGTTTTTAGAAGAAAAAATAACTTTACAGATGGTTTTCGGCGGAATTGTTTTGCTTTTCGGAATCCGAATTACTTTTTACGATAAGACAATATCTTTAAAGAAACTGTTTTCTAAATAGTTTGCCCACTGATTTTACGGATGAAAATGGTTTACACTGATAGTTTGTGCAATTCGAGGTTTCACGCAGATTGAGCAGATTTTAAAAAATCATTTTAATCTTAATAATCTGTGGCTAAAAAAAATTAGTGCAATTCGTGAATTGCTTCGCCTGTTCACTATCGCTCGGGTCGTGGCGAAAAATAAACCTGAAACAAACAAAACTTGAAACAAAAAAGCTTATGTTACATAAAAGCAAAATACCAAACTTAAAAGTAATCGCATTTGATGCCGATGATACTTTATTTGTAAACGAACCTTATTTTCAGGAAACCGAACATAAGTTCTGCGCTTTGATGGAAGATTATCTTTCGCATCAGGGCATTTCGCAGGAATTATTCAAAATCGAAATTGCCAATCTGCCTTTGTACGGTTACGGGATTAAAGGCTATATTCTTTCGATGATCGAAGCCGCAATGAATATTTCAAACAATACGATTCCGGTTGAAGTGATTGAAAAGATTATTCAATATGGAAAGGAATTACTCGAAAAACCAATCGAACTTCTTGACGGAATCGAAGAAACCTTACAGGCTTTACACGGAAAATACAAATTGGTCGTAGCAACAAAAGGCGACTTAAAAGACCAGCACAGCAAATTACACCGCTCTGGTTTAGGTCATTATTTTCACCATATCGAAGTAATGTCAGACAAACAGGAAATCGATTATCAAAAATTACTGGGACGTTTAGACATTCAGGCCAATGAGTTTTTAATGATAGGCAATTCATTAAAATCAGATGTACTGCCAGTTTTAGAAATTGGCGGTTATGCTGTTCATATTCCGTTTCACACAACTTGGGAACACGAAAAAATCAATCACAAAGTTGAACATAAACACTTTAGTTCATTTGAAAAAATTACTGAGGTGGTTCATAATTTATTATAATGAAAACACTTTTAGACTTAGAAAACTGGAACCGTAAAGAGCATTTTGAACATTTCTGCCGAATGGAAGAACCATTTTTTGGCGTGACTGTCGAAATTGATTGTACAAAAGCTTATCAAACGGCAAAAGAATTAAATGCTTCTTTCTTCATTTTCTATTTACACAAAACCTTAACAGCCGTAAATACGGTTGAAAATTTCAAATACCGAATTTCAGAAGGCAAAATTTATATCAACGACCGTATCGATGCTTCGGCAACAATTGGCCGTGCAGACGGAACTTTCGGATTTTCTTTAATAGAATACAATCCTGATTTTAAAATCTTTGAAAAAAATGCTCTAACAGAAATTGAACGCATTCAAAATACAACCGGACTTTTTACAAGATCTTTTGATAATGACAATCTGATTCATTTTTCGGCAATTCCGTGGTTAAACTTCACTTCTATTTCGCATGCCAGAAGTTATACTTTTCCGGACAGCTGCCCTAAAATTTCATTCGGAAAAATGATTGTTTCTGAATCTGGAAAACGCACAATCGCAATGTCTGTACACGTTCACCATGGATTGATGGACGGCTTGCATGTAGGACAGTTTGTAGATTTCTTTCAGGAGGTTATGAATACAAAATAGTTTTAATCTTACAAATTTACCTTATTTTGATACTCTAATACCTTTTAGGGGACGTCTTAAGCAGTAATAAATTCGTTGGTTTGGGGAAAATTTTAAAACTCATATTACAATGAAAAAAATTGTTATTACTCTGGCGTTTGCTTTAGGGTTAATTCATGTAAATGCACAAACAGAAAGCTCTGCAAATAGCTATAACAAGTGGTCTGTAGAACTTGCGGGAGGATTAACTAAACCTCAAAGACCATTCTCTGCAGGTTACACTACCGCTACTCCAAGCCCATGGGTTGGTGATTTAGGTGTTCGTTACATGTTTAACAACAAATTTGGTTTGAAGGCTGATTTTGGATACAACAGTTTTACTGCAAAAAGCAGTTCTATAGATTTTGATTCAAGATACTATAGAGTAGATTTACAAGCTGTTGCCAACTTAGGCCGTATCATGAACTTTGAAACCTGGACTAACACTTTTGGTTTATTAGGACATGTAGGTTTTGGTTATGCTCAATTAAGAAGCGACAACTTCAGAGGAGCTGATGAAATGGGTAACTTTATTGCTGGTGTAACTGGACAAATAAAATTATCTAACCGAGTAGCTTTAACTGGAGATTTCTCTACAATCTTAAATGCATCTCAGGATCATACTTTTGATGGAGCTTATCTTGCTGGGAACAGAGGTTATTCTGGTTTAATATTCAATGGTACAGTTGGTTTAAACATTTACTTAGGTAAAAACACTAAACATGCTGACTGGACTGTAGTTTCTGAAAATGTAGACCTTAGTGCTTACGATAACAGAATTGCTGATCTTGAAAACCAAATCAAGAACATACCATCAAAACAAGTTGTCGTAGAAAAACCAGTTAACAACACTACTGTTGTAAACGATAAAGATGTTGTAAAAGAATTAATAAACGATAAATATTACAGCGTTTATTTTGATTTCAACAAAGCAACTCCTATCGAAAACTCAACTGCTGCAATCGATGTGGTTTTAACTTACTTAAGAAAAAACCCTTCTGCATCTCTTGATATTATTGGTTATGCTGATCAGGTTGGAAAAGCAGAATACAATGAAAAACTTTCAAACCAAAGAGCAGAAAATGTAAAAACTATCTTTGAAAAAGCTGGAATTGCATCTTCAAGATTAAACGTTATTCCTGCTGGTGCAGATACTTCAATCCAAAAAGATTCAGAAGAAGCTAGAAGATTAGCTAGAAGAGTTACTTTTAAAGTAAAATAATTCTTTTTGATAATTAAAATCAAGTCCTTAAGAGATTTCTTAAGGACTTTTTTTTATCTCTTTAAGGTTCAAATCAAACCTATTATCACGATATAATTCTATTGCATTTATGTACCGTTTATTTCGCTAAATTTGGAATGATATTTGACGTTTGAAAACTCATGAAAAAGCTATTACTTATCTCACTTTTACTTTCGAAATCAGTACTGATAGGTCAAACAGTATTAAATTCGTTTCCATTAAATCTGAATAACCCATCAGATGAAGGACAGATTATAAATGCCGAAGATGTAAAAACGCATGACATTTATGTTTTTGCATCTGATGACAAAAAAACGACTATTTTAAAATACAACAAGTCGTTGTTCCTTACAACTCAGTTTACTGATTCTATAAAATTTGCCTCAAATAGAAACTTAATAGGGTACAGTATTGGTGAAGACAAAAACCCTTTGTTATATTGGGCTTCCGCAAATTTGAGAAATATACGTATTGTCAAATATTTCCCAGAAATGAAAACTTCCAGGTCATTAAATTTTGATTTTCCGGATAACCATGAATACATTATAACCTCTTTTCAAAAAGACAATGCCTTTTATCTTCTGGCAAAAGAAAGAGCCCAGCAGCATCTTCTTCTTTATAAATTTGACAACGGAAACTGTGAAATAAAAATGTTCGATTTTTCTTCTTTTGCCTTTCAAAATGGAGGAGGAAAAAGTTTATCATTTAGCAGTCTTATTCGGTACTACCCCATCCAAAAAATGGATTTAAATGATTTTAATCCTATAGATAAAACGGCTGCAATCAATAAAATGTATGTTCTTGACGGTCATATTATATTGACATTAGACTATAATTCAAAAAAAACACATGTTTTCGATCTTAATATCGAGACTTCAGATATAAAAGAGAAATTTTTCAATCTGCCTGTTTCCCAAAAACCAATTCAAACAGCAAACTCATTTTATTACGATAAAAAGCTATTTCAGATAGCAGCAAATAAAGATGAATTTTTGTTTGATATAAAAGATTTTGAATCTGGAAATAGCATTAAAAATACTGCCCTGACAAAAAATGATACGATTCAGTTTAAAAACTCTCCTTTTTTAGTTCAAACAGATAACAACAGACCTCAGCAAATAAAAAACACAGCAAAATTCCTTAAAAATTTAGCAAACTTAAGTGCCGGGATTTCTGTTACCAAAAACGGAGAAAACAATTTCATTACTTTTGGAGGGTACATAGAATACGTAAACACTGATTATTTATACAACTCAGATGAAATTTTAAATTTTTCCGGCATGCGTACACAAAGCAAAATGGTCTACTTTGACTCTATGCTTAATAAAAATTTAGATTTTGTAAAAAATGAAAAGCCGGATCCTTTAGCAATAGATAATTTATACTTTTTCTTAAATACCAATAATACCATCATATTGCAAAACACATTAAGACTAAAAAATTTTTACATTTTAAGTTATTATGATCCTGCTTTAAAACAACTCGTTATGAGAAAATTTACAGATGGATTTACGAACGAAGGCCCAGGAAATCCAATCATGAACAAATCTGTATTCTCAAAGCCTGCTTCTTTTGATCCAATAAATTCCCATTAATGTTTTCGCGGTTTCCAAAAAATGGTTTGGATTATTTTTTCTAATTTTACAAAAAAGACATCATTATGCTATCAAAAAATATTGAATCGGCTTTAAATAAGCAAATCCGCATAGAAGCAGAATCTTCTCAAACTTATCTTTCTATGGCTTGTTGGGCTGAAGTACAAGGATTAGAAGGAATTGCTCAATTTATGTACACTCAGTCAGATGAAGAGCGTGCACACATGCTTAAATTGGTTAAGTATGTAAACGAACGCGGAGGGCATGCACAGGTTACAGATCTTAAAGCGCCAAAAACAACTTATACTACTTTCAAAGAGATGTTTGAAGAGCTTTACAATCACGAACTTTTTGTTTCGCAATCTATCAACGAATTAGTGCATATTACTTTTGAAGAAAAAGACTATGCTACACATAATTTCTTACAATGGTACGTTTCTGAACAAATTGAAGAAGAAGCTACAGCTAAATCTATTTTGGATAAAATCAACTTAATTGGAGACGATAAAGGCGGACTTTATTTGTTTGACCGTGATATTCAGCAATTAACAGTTACAAGCTCTATTGCTATAAATCCAAAATAAAAAAGTTAAAGTTTATTTAGAACGCTTAAAAATAACTTTTTTCGTTTATATTTGTCTCTGTTTTTATAATACAGAGGAATTTTGAGCAAGAAAGACAAAGACAAGGACAAAAAAAAGGATAAAAAGAAAAAGAAGAATAAAGATATCCTTGATAAAATTAAGAAGATTGAAAACTGTAAATCTTCTTGCTGTGAGAAATATAAAAAGAGCGAAAAGAAACGCTGCTCACGTTGTCCTATGTTTGATTTATTTAAAAAAACGGCTTAACGATATAGAAAACCCACCAAGAAATCTGGTGGGTTTTTAATTTTACTTACATTCGTCTTCTGATTATAAAAAGGTTCAATTTAATTATGGAAAACCAAATTCTTATTCCCAAATCGAGTTTAGATTTTTTAGTACAGTTGAAAGACAACAATAATAAACCGTGGTTTGAAGAACATAAAGCAGAATATTTAAAAGAGCTCAATTACATTGAAACTTTTGCAGGCGCACTTCTTCATGAACTTTCTAAAACTGATGTATTCGAAACACAATCAGGCAAAAGAAGTGTGTATAGAATTTATCGCGATATTCGTTTTTCTAAAGATAAAACCCCTTTTAAAACTTATTGGGGCGGCAGTTATAAACGTGCTACAAGTGCAAGACGCGGCGGTTATTATTTTCATATCGAAAAAGGAAACACTTCTTTGATTGGCGGCTTTTGGGGACCAAATGCTGCCGACTTGAAACGCATAAGAAGTGAATTTGCCCACGATCATGAATCATTTAGAGAAATTTTAAATTCAAAAACCTTCAAAAATAATTTCGGAACCATGGAAGGCGAACAGCTCAAAACAACACCAAAAGGTTTTGATGCAGATCATGAAGCTATCGATTTACTTCGTTACAAACAGTTTTTAATCATAAAACGTTTTACGGATGAGGAAGTTTTGAGTCCGCAATTTCTTGAAAAAGCTTTAGAAGCATTTCAAAACATGAGACCATTTTTTGATTATATGAGCGAAGTGCTTTCAACTGATATAAACGGCGCCTCAGTTTTATAAAAATATTTCAACGCAAAAGTTAAACCCGACAGGTTTTAAAAACCTGTCGGGTTTGTTTCTTTACGCGGCGTTTAATCAAAGAGTATTTACAGCAATAAAATCTCGTTTACAACAACTTCGGTTATGTACTTTTTCTCACCGTTTTTGTCATCGTAACTTCTGTGGGTTAACTTTCCGTCGATCGCAACCTCTTTCCCTTTTACAACAAACTTTTCGATTATTTCAGCCGTTTTTCCCCAAGCTGTAACTCGGTGCCATTCCGTCTGCTCTACTTTTTCGCCTTTATCGTTTCTGTAAATTTCGTTTGTTGCAATTGTTAAATGTGCCAGTTTTTTACCGCTTTCTAATGTTTTAACTTCTGGGTCGTTTCCTGCGTTACCAATTAATTGTACTCTGTTTTTCATTGCATTCATGGCGTATACTATTTAAATGTTCATATAAAAATTCGTTGATCAAATTCAACGATGCAAAATTGCGCTGTCTCGGCTAAAATATTCGGTTGCAAACTATTTACTTTCGGTTGTAAATATTTGTAAGCGTTTGTAAATGGAATTTATTTTTGCTATATTTGAGAGAAATCGTACATATATGCAGACAGAAATTAAAAAAGTTGAGTTACGAAACCTTGCGTTTGAAGATTACAAACAATTGAAAAATTCAATGGTTGAATCGTATCCAGAAATGGCAAACTCCTACTGGAGATCTAATGACATCAAAAAACTACTCTCAATATTTCCCGAAGGACAATTGGTAATATTAGTCGACGGCGTAGTCGTAGGTTCAGCATTATCGCTTATTGTCGATGAAAAACTGGTTGACAAAAGACACAATTACAGACAAATCATTGGCGATTATACTTTTTCGACCCATAATCCTGACGGTGAAATTTTGTACGGAATTGATGTTTTCATTCATCCAAATTACCGCGGACTTCGTTTGGGCAGACGTCTTTATGATGCCCGAAAAGAACTTTGTGAACAACTGAACTTAAAAGCGATTGTTTTTGCAGGAAGAATTCCCAATTACAATCAATATTCGAAAAAGCTTTCACCCAGAAATTATATTGAAAAAGTAAAAGACAAGGAACTTCATGATCCGGTTCTTTCATTTCAATTGAGCAATGATTTTCATGTATTACGCATCATTAAAAATTATTTGGAAGGCGACGAAGAATCTAAAGAATTTGCGGTTCTTCTGGAATGGAACAATGTGTATTATGATGAAAGTCCAAAGTTGATTAATTCTGAAAAAAGCATTATTCGTTTAGGATTAATTCAATGGCAGATGCGTCAGCTTAATAATGTTGAAGCTCTTTTTGAACAGGCCGAATTTTTTATTGATGTCGTTTCCGGCTATGGAAGTGACTTTGCTCTTTTTCCAGAACTTTTCACGGCTCCTTTAATGGCCGATTTTAATCACTTATCTGAGGCCGAAGCGATTCGGGAATTGGCACGACATTCAGATCCCATTAGAAAACGCTTTCAGGAATTTGCCATTTCATACAATATCAATATCATAACCGGAAGTATGCCTCATCTCGAAAACGGTATTTTGTATAATGTTGGTTTTTTATGCAAAAGAGACGGAACTTCTGAGATGTATTATAAAATTCACATCACACCAAATGAAGTGCATCATTGGGGAATGAAAGGTGGATCTGAGTTTAAAACTTATGATACGGATTGTGGTAAAATTGGAATTTTAATTTGCTATGATGTCGAATTCCCTGAGCTTTCAAGATTATTGGCCGATGAAGGAATGAATATCTTATTTGTTCCGTTCCTGACTGATACTCAAAATGCTTACACGCGAGTAAAACACTGCTCTCAGGCACGTGCGATAGAAAACGAATGTTATGTGGCCATTGCGGGCTGTGTGGGAAATCTTCCGAAAGTAAACAATATGGATATTCAATATGCACAGGCTTCGGTTTTTACACCTTCTGATTTTGCTTTTCCAAGTAATGGAATTAAAGCAGAAGCTACTCCAAATACAGAAATGACTTTGATTGTTGATGTTGATCTAAATTTATTGAAAAATCTTCATGAACATGGAAGCGTGCGAATTCTAAAAGACAGAAGAACAGATTTGTATCAAATTAACAAAACAAAATAATGAGAACGTGTCTTGAATGCTCTGAAAAACTTGTAGGCAGAGAAGATAAAAAGTTTTGTTCAGACAGCTGTCGTAATGCTTATAATAATAAAATAAACAAAGACAGCAACAATTATATGCGGAATGTAAATAATAAGCTACGAAAAAATTATCGTATTTTATCGGAGCTGAATGTTGATGGAAAATCAAAAGCAACGAGGGACAAAATGATTAACAAAGGCTTTGATTTTGATTTCTTTACTAATATCTTGCAGACCAAAACAGGCAATACCTACTATTTCCTGTACGACCAGGGATATAGATCTTTGGACAATGATTATTATATGCTTGTTAAAAAAGAAATTTAGATGTATTTACTATGAGAAAAAACCCCACCTCGATTCTCGCAATAATCTGCATTCTGGCATTGTTAGCTGTTATATATGCCACAATGATGCCTCAATACATTTCAAAAAATGATGAAGCTCTCGCCGATTTTTCTACCGAAAGAGCTTTAAATCAGGTTGAAATTATAGCTCAAAAACCCCATTATGTGGGTTCAACTAATCATGAATTGGTTGCTAATTATCTTAAACTTGAGCTTAACAGAATTGGATTAGAAACTAGTGTTCAGGAAGGTTTTACTCTTAATGATAAAGGGCTTTTGGTAAAGTCTAAAAATATCCTTGCCCGAATAAAGGGAACAAACAATACAAAAGCACTATTATTACTTTCTCATTATGATAGTGCACCGCATTCTTTTTCAAAAGGTGCAAGTGATGATGCCTCTGGCGTTGCAACAATATTAGAAGGAATCAGGGCTTTTTTATATGCCAAAGAACCTCAGAAAAACGACATCATCATTCTTTTTTCAGATGCTGAAGAATTAGGTTTAAACGGCGCGGCACTTTTTGTAAACAAACATCCGTGGGCAAAAGATGTTGGTTTGGTTTTAAACTTTGAAGCAAGGGGAACTTCAGGACCAAGTTATATGCTGATGGAAACCAATCAGGGAAATCAGGCACTTGTAAAAGAATTTACCAAAGCAAAACCTTCTTATCCGGTTTCAAATTCATTGATGTACAGCATCTACAAAATGCTTCCAAATGATACTGATTTGACTGTTTTTAGAGAGCAGGGAAATATTCAGGGGTTTAATTTCGCTTTTATCGACGGACATTACAATTATCACACACAGCAGGACGATGTTCAGCATTTAAACAAAATGACATTGGCGCATCAGGGTTCTTATTTGATGCCTTTATTAAAATACTTCGCAAATACTGACTTAAACCAAATTACTTCACCAAATTCAGAAGATTACGTTTATTTCAACGCTCCTTTTTCTTTCATAAGTTATCCTTTTTCATGGGTAATGCCAATGACACTTATCGCTTTTGGTCTTTTAATGCTTTTTATGTTCATTGGAAAAGCCAAAAGAATGATTTCATTAAGAGAAATATTCAAAGGTTTTGTACCGCTTTTAGGATCTGTAATTATTGCTGGTTTGGTAACCTTTTTAGGATGGAAAATTATTCTAGAGATTTACCCGCAGTATTCTGATCTTTTAAACGGATTTACATACAACGGACATGCTTACATTGGCGCATTTGTAACTTTAAGCATTGCGATCTGCTTTGCTTTTTACCATCATTTTTCTGATGCAAAAATAACAATGACCCATTTCGTAGCGCCTTTGCTGCTTTGGATTATTATTAATGCTTTTTTAGCAAACAGTTTAACTGGGGCAGGATTCTTAATTATTCCGGTATATTTTGGAATTCTTTTATTCGGAATCTTCGTTTTTACGCAGCATTACAGTTTAGGCATGAATTTACTTTTCAGTATTCCAGCTTTGGCTATTATTGCTCCTTTTATAGTAATGTTTCCAATTGGTTTAGGTTTAAAAATACTTTTTGGAAGTGCAATCCTAACCGTTCTTCTTTTCGGATTATTACTTCCAATATTTAATACTTTCGCTAAAAAAGGCGTATGGATTATGGTTTTCTTTGCTGTTTCCATCGGATTTTTTATTTACGCAGGTGTTCATTCCAGCTATGAACCAGGAAAAGCAAAATCTAACAGTTTGTTATATATCTATAATGCAAACACCAACTCGGCAGTTTGGGCAACTTATGATGTAAACCTTGATGAATGGACTAAAACGTATTTAGGACAGAAAAATCAAAAAGTTGTTGGGCTCAACAGTCTGCCAATCGCAAGTAAATACAATACAGGATTTACATACAGCTCCATTGCGCCAATTGTTGATGTTCCAAAACCAACTATTGCTTTCCTAAAAGACAGCGTTGTGGGTAATAATCGCTATTTAAAAATCAAGATTACGCCAAATAGAAAAGTGAACCGTTACGATATTTACGCTAATCCAAAAATGACATTTTATAATTTCAAAGCAAATGGTGTATCTACTTCAGGCGAAAAGACAAATCGTTTAGAAAGAGAAGGAATGCGTCTGTTATGCTATTATGTTGTAGGCAACGAACCGCTTGTGATGGATTTCTACATCAACAAATCGTCTGTTTTTGATATGGATTTAATTGAAAGTTCTTTTGATTTAATGACAAACCCTCTGCTTAAAGTAAATCCGAGAAGCGACTGGATGATGCCGACTCCATTTGTATTGAATGATGCCGTAATGATTCAGCAGAAAATTAAACGATATACCGCTCCGGTTAATCCGCCAGTACAGCCGGCACCAGTTAAGGACAGCGCCGTAATTGCAAAAGACAGTTTAATACAGCCTGTTAGGCAGCCATAATAAAGTATTCTCAAAATAATAAAAAAGCAGACTTTGATTATAAAGTCTGCTTTTTCTTTTAACAGGCACATTCAATTTTTAAACCTGTTTTAATTCCTTTGGAACCTTCTGTTGCATATCCGTCGAACTTCCACCACTCGATTCCGCCCATCAGCTCTTTTACTTTAAACCCTAATTTAGTCATATTCAAAGCGCCTTTTGTTGAAGCATTACAGCCAATTCCATCGCAATAAGTAACATACAAAACATCTTTATCTAAATGTTTTGTTGTTTCTGCCGACATTTCGCGATGCGGAATATTAATCGCATTTGGAATATGTTCTGCTTCAAATCCAAACGCTTTTCTGGCATCCAGTGCTATTACTTTTTCGCCATTATTTAAGGCATCAAATAAATCTGAAGGATCCATTTCAAAAGCTAACTTATTCTCGTAATGTTTAATTTGCGTTTCCATTTTAATTATGTTTTAATGATTTGTTTTTTCAAAAGTAGAAGATCATTAGATGTCATAAAAACGAAAAGAATTCATGAACGGCATTAGTTTTTTTCATGTAAAAGCCAGTTTAAAATTTTGTTACTTTGTTGTAGCAATACTTTAAAAATGGAAATACGTCATTTAAAATTGATAAAAGCAATTGTTGAAGAAGGAAGCATAACAAAAGCTATTGACAAACTTCACTTGACACAATCGGCTTTGAGTCATCAGCTCAAAGAAGCAGAATATCAATTGGGTACGCCCATTTTTTTAAGAACCAATAAAAAACTGGTTCTTACCAAAGCCGGAGAAAAAATCTATGAACTGGCAAATGAAATCCTAAACAAACTCACCGAAACCGAAAGTCAGATCAAACAAATGGTTTTTGGAGAATATGGCGAAATTAGAATCAGTACAGAATGTTTTTCCAGTTATCACTGGCTTCCATCGGTTTTAAAGCAGTTTCACCTTTTATATCCAAATGTTGAATTGAAGATTGTTACCGAAGCCACTCATATTCCGCTGCAAAAACTTTTAGAAAACACGATTGACATTGCCATTGTAAGTGACACTATAAAAGACCATCATATAAAATACACCGAATTATTTCAGGATGAAGTAGTAGTGGTGATTTCAGAAAACCATCCGTGGGCCGACAAAAAGTATGTCGTTGCCGAAGATTTTGTAAATGAACATTTAATTATTCATTCACTTCCTATGGAAACGGTTACAATTCATCAGTATTTTTTGGCTCCAGCCAAAGTAGCTCCGAAAAAGATAACACCGCTCCCATTAACAGAAGCTTCTCTTGAAATGGTAAAAGCTGATATGGGCATTATGTCGATGGCAAAATGGGCATTGCAGCCACATATAAAGAACAATCCAATTAAAGCGGTAAAAGTGGGCAAAAATGGCTTAAAACGAAAACATTTTATCGCGACCAGAGCAAACGAAACTTATCCTGATTATTTTCAGCATTTTATTAACTTTTTACAAAACGAAATCAATCTACAATGGAATATTTAATTAGAAAGTGCGAAATCGCCGATTTACCTAAACTGGTTATTTTATGTCAAAAACATGCCGACTTCGAAAAGGCCGACTATTCTCCAGAAGGCAAAGAAGAAGGTTTAAAAAAAGCCTTGTGTAGCGAAAACCCAAAACTGCATTGTTTAGTTGTGGCAGTAAAAAATACAATCGTGGGATATGTTTCTTATACTTTCGATTTTTCTACCTGGAACACTGCCGATTTTCTGTATATGGATTGTTTATTTCTGGAAGAAGAAGCACGCAGTTTCGGGATTGGCGAAGTTTTAATCGATAAACTAAAAGAAATTGGGATCGAAAACAACTGCGTTAACATACAATGGCAGACACCTCAGTTTAACGAAAGAGCCATTAAATTTTACACCAGAATGGGTGCAAAAGGAAAAGACAAAGTCCGATTTACGTTAACTTTATGATGATTAAATTTCCCAATCCAGGGGCGAATACAGAAAATTCAGCCACAGATTAGAGGATTGAAATAATTTTAAAATGTGTTTAAATCTGCGTGAAGCAAAAACCTCTGAACCTTTGTACCTTTGTTTCTTTGAACCTCAAAAAACAAAATGAAACAAATAAGCATATTGGGTTGCGGCTGGCTGGGTTTGCCTTTAGCAAAAAAACTAATCGAAAAAGGACATACGGTAAACGGATCGACAACTTCTGAAAATAAACTTTCAATATTAAAAGATGCTGGAATACATCCATTTTTGGTTACCGCTGAAAGCGACAGCGTTTCTAAAAACTTTACTGATTTTCTAGCCGGAAGCGAAATCCTGATTATTGATATTCCTCCAAAGTTACGCGCGGTTGCTTCAGATTCTAATATGGTTTTTGTGCGAAAAATCGAAAATCTGATTTCATTTATAGAAAAATCAAGCATTCAGAAAATACTTTTTGTGAGTTCAACTTCTGTTTACGGAGATGATAATGATAGTATTACCGAAGAAACAATTCCTAATCCCGAAACCGAAAGCGGAAAACAATTGCTTTTAGCAGAAAAGGTTCTTCAAAATAATCCAAACTTCGAAACTACGATTTTGCGTTTCGGCGGGTTAATTGGCGAAGATCGTCATCCCGTTAAATTTCTGGCTGGAAAAGAAAATCTTGAAAATCCAGACGCGCCAGTAAATCTAATTCATCAAAATGACTGCATTGAAGTTATTGAAGCAATCATAAACCAAGAAAAATGGAATACTGTTTTTAATGCCGTTGCTCCTTTTCATCCAACAAGAGAGGAATATTATACTCTAAAAGCAAAAGAACAAAACTTAGTTTTGCCAAAATTCAGTTCAGAGAAATCAAATATCAAAAAGACTATTTCAAGCAAAAAAATTGAAAATATTCTAAACTATCAATTTCAGTTGAAAAATTATTAAACGATATAAATTGTGTAAGTTCATTTAATCGAGACTTTCCTAAACTTGCAATGGCAAAACAATTACTGATCTAACTTATATAGTAAAAAAAAACTTTGCGAACTTTGCGAAACCTTCGTGTCTATGCGGTAAAAACTTTACGGTTAAATTATGGAAACAGTATATATCAATTCGCCTTTAGGAATTACCAAAATAGTTGGTGATGAAGATGGTATTGTAGTAATCTCTGTTTCTGATGTAGGAACAAACGAAGTTTCAAAAAAAATTCCAAAAGTTTTAAAAGATGCCGTTTCACAGCTTGAAGAATACTTTGAGGGCAAAAGAACCAATTTTGACTTAAAACTAAATCCTCAGGGTACCGAATTTCAACAAAAAGTCTGGAAATCATTACTAGAAATTCCATACGGAAAAACGGTAAGTTATATGGATCAAACCAAAAAGCTGGGCGATGTAAAAGCAATTCGGGCCGTGGCTTCGGCAAATGGAAAAAATCCGCTTTGGATTGTAGTTCCCTGTCATCGTGTTATTGGCACAAATGGTTCTTTAACAGGTTACGCCGGCGGATTATCACGCAAAAAATGGCTTTTGGAACATGAAAGCCCAAGTAAACAACAAAGTTTGTTTTAGGTTTTATTTTTTAGGAGGAAATTCGATACCCGCTTCCTTCACTAATTCATAACCATAATTCATAATTGTTTCAATAACAGGAATAGCTTTCATTCCCTTTTCAGTAATCGAGTATTCTACTTTTGACGGCACAACAGGATATACTTTTCTCTCAATTAAGCCTTTACCTTCTAATTCTTTTAACTGGCTTGCAAGCATTTTATCAGTAATATGCGGAATATCCTTTTTTAACTCCCCGTATCTCAAAACGTTTTTGTGCAGTCTCCACAGAATTGGCATTTTCCATGTTCCTCCAATATGATTTAATGCAAATTCAATTGGAGTATAATACAATTTATTGTCGTAAAAAAATTCCGGCATGATTCAAAGATTTGATTATGATATACTTTCAAAAAAGTAAGTATACTACATAAAAGTAAGTAATAAAATTCAAGGTTTTTTCTGATGTAAATTTGCAAAAAAATTAGATTACATTATGGATTACATTAAAATTTCGCAGGAAACAATTGGGCATTTATACAAAGCTCACACAAGTGTTAGAAAATCAGAAATAGACATTAAACTTCTGGCATTGACAGATCTTAGAGTTTCGCAATTAAATGGCTGTGCTTATTGCTGTAGTTTTCATTCAAACGAATTAAGAGAATTTGGAATTGAACAAAGTGTTCTCGATAAATTATCAGGATGGAAACTTTCTGATTCTTTTGATGAAAAAGAAAAGCTAGCTTTGGAATGGGCAGAAGCAATTACAAAAATGGAAACAGATTTAACTGCCATTAGAAAGAGGTTAGAAATAGTTTTTACCGAAAAAGAATTGGTAGATTTAACTGCGAGCATTTCAATTATGAATACTTTGAATCGTTTGCGAATTACATTAGGGGATAATCATTAATTATGTAATTTTATACGCACAATAATGTCCACATAAAAAATGATTGAAAAAATAAACCTAAACAATATTCTATTTCTTGATATAGAAACCGTTCCGGAAGAAGAAAACTTTAATTCGCTTGATGAAGAAATGAAATCACTTTGGGATATTAAAACACAATATCAGCGAAAAGACGATTTTACACCAGAAGAATTTTATGACCGTGCCGGAATCTGGGCTGAGTTTGGAAAGATCATTTGTATTTCGGTAGGCTATTTTACAATCAAAGGCGATGTTCGAAATTTTAGGGTGACTTCTTTTTTTGGAGAAGAAAAAAAGATCCTGAAAGACTTTAATAACCTGTTGAACAATCATTTTAATCAGCCTCAGCATCTTTTATGCGGACATAATGCGAAAGAATTTGACATTCCGTTTCTGGCTCGCCGAATGATCATCAACCAAATCGCAATTCCCGACAAACTGAATTTATTTGGAAAAAAGCCCTGGGAAATTGCACACCTTGATACTTTAGAATTATGGAAGTTTGGCGATTATAAGCATTTTACGTCTTTAAAACTATTAACCAAAATTCTAGGTGTTCCTTCTCCAAAAGGAGATATCGACGGCAGTCAGGTTGCACATGTTTATTATGTAGAAAAAGACATTGACCGAATTATTACGTACTGCGAAAAAGATACAATTGCCGTAGCACAGATTTTTCTTCGTTTACGTCGAGAAGATTTGCTGATTGATGAAGAAATAATTCATGTATAGTTTTTTGAGGTACAAAGCTAAAAAGGCTAAGAGACACAAAGTTTATATTGAAGTAAACCAACATAACTTACAGTTTTTAAATAGTTTATAAAAATGACACACGAAGAAATTTCACATCATCGGCTTGTTTCACAAAAACTTTATAAAACAGAGAAATGTTCTCCGCAGGAAATAGTACGTCATTTGGGTGCTATGCAGGCTCAGGATTATGCCATGGCAAAGTGGGCAATTGGTTCTAGATGTGATGCTTCTGAACAAGAAATTGAAGAAGCTATAAACTCGGCAAAAATTATTCGGACTCATATTTTACGGCCAACCTGGCATTTTGTTTCAGCCGATGATATTTACTGGATGCTGGATCTTTCTGGACCTCAAGTACAAAAAATGACTATTTCTGCTGTCAAAAAATATGGTTTTGATATCAAGAAATTAGACAAAACAATTCATTCGATTGAAAAATTATTATCTGGAAATACACATTTAACCCGAGATGAAATCATGCAGGAACTTGACATTAAGAGAACTTCAAAAGAAGATTTTCTTAGTGCAGCAATTATGATGCATGCAGAACTTGATGGTTTGGTTTGCAATGGAAAAATGAAAGGCAAACAAATCACGTATGCCTTGCTAGAAGAACGTGTCAAAAAGCCAAAAACGAACTTTACAAAAGAAGAAGCTTTAGCAAAATTAGCCAAGCGTTATTTTGAAAGTCACGGTCCGGCAACTTTGCTCGATTTCTCGTGGTGGTCTGGTTTTGCGCCAACTATCTGTAAAAAAGCCGTTAACGCAATTGAGTTGCAAATAAACTCAACTGACATTAACAACCAAACGTATTACTTTATAAATCAAGGATCTAATAAGAATTCTTTCCGCGAAAGCGTACACTTTCTTCCAGCATTTGATGAAATTTTGATTTCATATAAAACTAGAGAAGCTTCTTTTCTATCAGATCATCAAACTAAGGTTTTTACCAATAACGGCATCTTTAAACCGATAATTCTAGAAAATGGAAAAGTTATTGGAATATGGAAACGAACCATAAAAAAAGACCACGCCAAAATTGAAACGGAGTTTTTTAATGAAACCGAAAATTCAAAAAAAGAAATTTTATTTGAAGGGATTAAGTCTTTTGAGAAGTATTTGGAAACTAAAGTTATTATTGAATAACCTACTATTCTAAAAAAACTGGATCATTATGTTTCGCTCCGCTGGAGCTTTTTTGCATTTTTTTCTAAAGCTATAAATATATCGCTCTTCCAGAGCTGTCAAAATAGTAATAAAGCTCTGGAAGAGCGATATATTTATAGAAATTAAGCCAATTATAACAAAAGCCCCAGCGGGGCGGCATATTTAAACATTATACAAGCCTGTAATTATCGAATTGCACCCTCAATAAATAAAATCTTTATGCATATTCTGGCTAAATAATTACATTTACAAAAAAATAGAATTATGGTATTAAGCAGATTTTGGTTAGTTATTTTTATTTCTTCGATTGTTTTTATTGTTGTAAGCTTATTTACAGCCAACACTTATACTATTGATTCTGTTTTAAATGGAAAGAAAGACGATCCAATTCTGGTATCTGAAAAATATATCGAACAGCTTCCTGTTTTTATTAAAGACAGTATAAAAAAAGCTCCAGATCAAACCATGATTATTAATCGTGACACGCTTAATGCCGACACGACTTATGTTTATAAAAACAAAACTGTAAAAATTTACAGCGGACTTCAGAAATCTGATGGTTTACTGCCGACTTGTAAAAGCACTTTGGTTGATTTAATTCTGCCATTGATTGCTTACCTGGCTTTTTTCTGCGGCTTAATGGAACTTTTAATTGTTTCTGGCGCATCTGGAAACCTGGCTAAAGTATTGAGTCCAGTATTTGTAAAGGTTTTTCCAAGTATTCCAAAAAATCACCCGTCAATATCATACATGACTTTAAACTTTGCTGCAAATTTCTTAGGATTGGATTCGGCTGCAACACCATTTGGACTTAAAGCCATGGAGAGTTTACAGGAAATAAACCCCGATAAAGACAAAGCCAGCGACGCCCAGATTATGTTTATGTGTCTGCACGCATCAGGTTTAACTTTGATTGCTACTTCAATTATTGGATATCGTGCTGCTGCAAACGCAAGTAATCCTGCAGATGTTATGCTGCCTTGTATTATTACTTCTTTCATAGGAACAATTGCTGCTTTTTTAATTGTGGGTATTAAACAAAAAATAAATTTTAAAAGTGCTTCGCTTCTTATTGGTCTAATGGGATTAATCGCTGCCATTATTGGCTTATTGATGTATGTTAATCATTTAGACTTAATTGGAAAAAACTACTTCACTTCTAACCTTTCTGGATTAATCTTAATTGCCATTATTGCTTTTACTTTGATTTTCTCTTTCAAAAATGAAAAGAAATTCAGCGAAGCCAACACAACTGTTTTTGACACTTTTGTTGTTGGCGCTAATAATGGTGTTAAAACCGGAGTTACTATTTTCCCTTATGTTTTAGGAATGCTGGTTGCTATCTCTTTATTCAGAAACAGCGGTTTGTTCGAAATTATCAGTGATGGAATTGCGTTTGTATTTTCTAATATGGGTGTAAGCAAAGAAATCACAAATGCTTTACCGGTTGCAATGCTTCGTCCGTTTAGTTCTGCAGGATCACGCGGCTTCCTTATCGACTCTATGAATACTTTTGGAGCCGATTCTTTAACGGCAAGATTAAGCAGTATTTTTCAGTGCAGTGCCGAAAGTACGTTTTATGTAATTGCAGTTTATTTTGGCTCAGTTAATATCAAAAATACCCGTTATGCTTTAGGAACGATGCTTTTGGTTGATCTTATTTGTGTTATTACGGCTATTTTTGTGGCGACTTGGTTTTTTTAAAAAGCACGAAATTTCGAAGGAATGATAAATGTTGCCACAACGGATTCCCTATTCTAGATAACCGGATTAAAATCTCGCCCTACAATATTGCTCGAACCGAAGGTTCTTTTTATTCGAAACCGAAATCAAAAAATCCCGAAGGAATGA
>NZ_JBQEMU010000039.1:0-26281 GCF_052044235.1 Flavobacterium sp. 22659 | reverse complement strand
TGCTGCGCCCGTGGCTCTTAGAAAATAAAATGAAAGAAAGAGCCTTGCCGCAAGTCATGCAGTTTTTCTGGGAAACTGGAAAAAATGAAAAATTTGAGGGAAGAATTTTTTTCAATCAAAAAGAATTATTTGAACGTTTTAAAAACATATCGGGCGATAATGAAATTCAGATAAAAATTGCAGAAGACAATAGAAGCATTGAAGTCTTTCTAAACAATCAGATTCTTAAGGTTGACAGTATACGCATATATCCTAACGATTATAAAATATATAATGAGTCGTATAAATAATACATTCAGTATTATTTAATTTTTAAAAAACTTTTCATGTTGGCGCTGGCTTACCGCTCGTGAATACAAAGTTTGTGCAGCTGAATATCAATTTCGATTTCTTTGCGCATCAAAATAATATACAAAATCCACCATCTTTACATTTATAAAGATGATGGATTTAGAAATGCAGCACTACTCTACTCCACCGCCCAAAGCGCGGTACAAATTAATAGAGGCATTTAATTTTTCTAATTTTATTGTTACGACATCAAGATCGTTTTGCAAGGCACTATTTTGAGCGGCAATAATTTCAAGATAATTGGCCATACCGCTTTTGTATAACAGTGAAGCATCTGAAGTTGCTTTTTCTAAAGATATTGCTTTTTCTTCTGCCAGCTTAATACGTTCATCTGCATATTTTAATCTCGACATGGCATCAGAAACTTCACCAACAGCGGTAATAAACGATTGTTTGAACTGAACCACAGCTTTTTCTTGTTCTAAAACCGCTACTTCATAAGCAGTTCGCAAGGCTTTTTTCCTAAAAATAGGCTGTGCCAGATTTGCTGCTATATTTTTTGTAACCGAACCCGGAAAATTAAACCAGGTATCGAACTCAAATGAATTAATTCCAATTGACGGACTTAAACTCAGCGTTGGATACATTGTCGCTTTTGCTAATCCGGTTTTGGCAGTCGCCGACATCACAGCATATTCGCTTGCTTTTACATCCGGTCTTCGGCTTAAAAGTGAAGCTGGAACTCCTGACGGCATTTCAAACGCAAATTCATCTACATTTAAATTACCTGAACGTTCGATCGTATTAGGATATTCGCCGCATAAAATCTGCAGTGCATTTTCCTGAACCGCGATATTGGCTTTTGCCAAAGGAACGAGTAACTCTGCTGTTTTTTTCTGAGCTTCAGTCTGGTTTACTGCCAATGAACTAATGGAACCTGAGTTGTACTGCAGTTTCATCATCTGCAGGGTATTATCGCTCAATTCGATATTTTTTTCAGCAATTTTAAGCTGTTCGTCTAAACCTAAAAGATTGTAATATGACTGCGCCACCTGAACAATAATTCGGGTTTTTAAAGCCGAAAGGTTTTCTTTTTGGGCAAAATACGCTGCTTTTGCATCTCTTTTCTGCATTGCTGCTTTTCCCCAAATATCTACTTCCCACGACATACGAAGATTGGCGCTGTAATCGTCCATATAATCTTTGCTCGTAAACTGAGCGCTCAAAGATCCGTTTAATGAATTTTTAGACAAATACGAACGGCTCGCTGCAGCATCAAAATCCAATGTTGGCAGTAAAGACAGTTTGGCTTGTTTATAGTTTAAATCCAGCTGTTCCATGCTTTTGACCGCGATAAGCACCTCGTTGTTTTTAACGAGGGCTTTTTCGATCAAATTAACTAAAAGCGGGTCTTTGTAATACGTTTTCCAGGAATGCAAAATAGTATCTCCTGTTACGGTTAATTCTTCTCGGTATTTATCAGGAGCGTTTAACTCAGTGCGGGAATATTTTTTCCCAACAACGCACGATGTTAAAATCATACCCGAAAATACCGTTATTCCAATTTTATATAGTATTCTCATTATTATTCTTTTACGGTTTGAACTACATTCTTCTTACCTGATACTTTTTCCTGCAGATATTGAAATACAATGAAAAGCAGCGGAATCACAAAAACTCCTAAAATAACCCCGCTCAACATTCCAATTGAGGCACTTACACTTATCGATCTGTTTCCTACCGCGGTTCCTCCCGAAGCAAACATCAATGGAATCATACCTACGATAAAAGCCAGCGAAGTCATGATAATAGGACGTAATCTCGATTTTGCACCTTCAAGGGCCGCTTCGGTAATAGTCAATCCTGCGTTTCGTCTCTGCAGTGCAAATTCCACAATAAGAATCGCGTTTTTAGCCAGAAGTCCCACAAGCATAATTAATCCCACCTGAACGTAAATGTTATTGTCTAAACCAACGGCTTTAATTCCCGCAAAAGCTCCTAAAATTCCGGTTGGAATAGAAAGCAATACTGCCAATGGCAATAAATAACTTTCGTATTGTGCCGCTAATAAAAAGAACACAAAAAGCAGACACAATCCAAAAATGGCAATGGTTTGGTTTCCTCCTGCTTTTTCTTCCAAACTTAAACCTGTCCATTCGTAACTGTAATCAGATGGAAGTTTATCCAGAACTTTTTCCAAATTCCCCATAATTTGTCCGTTACTATATCCCGGCAGAGCCATTGCTGTAATATTTACCGAATTATAAAGGTTGTATCGGTTTACCGATTCCGGCCCGTACACTTTATGGAATTTTACAATCGATTTTACCGGAACCATCTGCATATCAGCATTTCTTACGAAAATTTCATTAAACGCATCCTGATCCATTCTAAAAATTCCGTCGGCTTTTACATTCACTCTGTAAAACTTACCAAATCTGGTAAAATCTGACGATTGATCTCCTGCAAAATAAGTCTGTATATTTACTAAAAGATCCTTTACATTCACGCCCATTTGACGCGCTTTATCTTCATCAACTTCTAATTCTAACTGCGGATAATCGGCTCTAAAAGTTGTATAAGCATATTGAACTCCAGGCTGCTGCATAATCTGCCCAATTACTTTATCAGACATTGCTTTTAAAGTTTCAGGATTTCTTGCCATTCTGTCCTGCAAAACAATTTCGGCACCACTTGTTACTCCAAATCCTTCAACCGGAGGCATTCTAAATACCATGATCGAGCCTTCTTTAATAGTCGACAATTTAGCTGTAACACTATTCAAAATTTCGTCAATATCTTTAACTGCACCTCTTTCTTTTTTAGGTTTTAATTTGATAAACCCTAATCCGTAAGCTGTACTGGCACTGTTACTCAAAATATTAAACCCGGTAATACTTGTATTAACATCGATCGCTTTTTCTGTTTCTAATATTTTTTCCATTCTCTGAACCACTTCAGTCGTACGATCAAGCGCAGTTCCCGGAGGCATTGACAAACTGTACACCATGAATCCGTCATCTTCCAGCGGAACGAAACTTTTTGGAGTCGACATCATCATCCATACAGCAATTGCACTAATTCCTGTTACTAATCCTGCAGCAAGCCATTTTCTGCCAATAAGGAAACGAACGGCTTTGATGTATCTTCCGGTCAAATTGTTGAAACCTGTATTAAATCCGATGAAAAAACGTTCTTTAAAAGTGGTTTTATGTTCGTTTTCTCCGTGTTCTCCATTATGGACGTTCTTTAAAAGAAGGGCACACAATGCCGGAGTAAGCGTAAGTGCATTTACTGCCGAAATAATAATCGCAATAGCCAGCGTATAAGCAAACTGCTTGTAGAAAATACCCGATGATCCGGTCATGAAACCAATTGGAATAAATACTGCTGACATTACTAAAGTGATCGAAATAACAGCTCCTGTAATTTCTGCCATAGCGCCATGAGTGGCTTCTTTGGCTGTTAATCTGCTGTCTTCTTCCATTTTACTGTGTACGGCCTCGACGACCACAATGGCATCATCGACAACAATACCAATGGCTAATACAAGGGCAAAAAGCGTCAAAATATTAATGGTAAAACCAAATACAAGCAGGAAGAAAAAAGTACCCACAATGGCTACAGGAACGGCAATTGCCGGAATAATCGTCGAGCGAATGTCCTGCAGGAATATAAATACTACTATGAAAACCAGAATGAAAGCTTCTATCAAGGTTGATTTTACCTGTCCGGTTGCTTCGTCAAGTCTTTCTTTTGTACTCATTACATTGACGTATTTAATTCCCGGAGGAAAAGATTTTGACAATCTCTCTACCTCTTTGTTTACGCCAATTTCGATATCATTTGCATTAGAACCCGAAGTCTGTAAAATAGCCATTGTTACGGCATTTAATGAATTCGATTTGTTATCCCCGCTGTATGAAATAGAACCAAACTCAACTCTGGCAACGTCTTTAAGTCGTAAAAGACTGCCGCCGTTATTTTTAACTACAATATTTTCATATTGTTCCGGTTTATTTTTCTTGCCTTTATAACGAATTACATATTCTAAAGCAGCTTTAGATTCTTCACCCAGTTTTCCCGGTGCCGACTCTAAACTTTGTTCTGCAATCGCCTGCGTAACATCTGAAGGTACTAAACCTGCATTTGCCATTTTTCGCGGATCTAGCCATACACGCATTGAATAATCTTTCTGTCCGAAAATCTGAACCTGTCCTACTCCCGGCACACGTTTTAACTGCGGTACTAAATTGATGTTGGCATAATTTTGTAAAAACAACTCATCATATTTATTGTTATCATCTGTATAAAGATTGAAAATAACAATCATACTGTTTTGCTGTTTCGAAGTGGTAAGTCCCATACGAACAACTTCCTGAGGCAGCTTTGGCGTTGCCTGCTGCACTCTGTTCTGTACGTTTACGGCAGCCTGATCCGGGTCGATTCCCTGTTTAAAAATCACGCTGATCGAAAACGATCCGTCGTTACTTGCAGTAGATTTAATATACTGCATATTCTCTACTCCATTAATTTGTTCTTCGAGCGGCGTTACTACCGAACGAATTACGGTTTCACTGTTACCTCCCGGATAAGAACCGCTCACCATTACAGTTGGAGGTGAAATATCTGGAAATCTTGTAACCGATAATCTGGTAAGACCAATGATACCCAATATCACCAAAACAATGGAGATAACGGTGGCCAGAACCGGCCTGTCTATTATATTTTTTAACATGGAAAATGTTATTTATATTAAAATCAAAAATTATTTGCTGCTTACCGCTTTTGCCGTTTTTGGCACTACTTCCATACTGTCGTAAAGAACATCGATTGAGTTTAAAGCGATTTTATCACCTTGTTTTAAACCCGATTTTACGAAATAATCTGTTCCGGAACTTCCGCCAATTTCAATAGGAACCATCGCAACTTTATTTCCAGGTTTTAAAACAAAAACAAAAAATTTGTCCTGAATATCTTTTACGCTCGCCATTGGAACAGTAATAACAGATGATAAACTGTTGTTTAAAATTACTCTTGCAGAACCTCCTGCACGAAGCAGTTTTTTAGGATTTGGAAAAATGGCTTTTAAAGAAATGGTTCCAGTTGAACGGTCAATGTTTCCGCTGGCTACTTCCAGTTTTCCTTTCTGCTCGTATTCGCTGTCATCAGCCATAATAAGGCTTACGGTTTGATTTGATTTAGGATCTTTTGAAAAAGCAAGATAATCGGCTTCTGTTAATGAGAAATACACAAAAACGGTATTAATGTCTGAAAGAACCGTTAATGGCACAGCATCTGCCGGCGTAACCAGATTACCAATTCGGTTTGGAATTCGACTGATATAACCGCTTACAGGTGCTTTAATTAAAGAGAAATCTGCATTTAATTGTGAAGATCCTAAAGCTGCTTTTGCCTGAGCAACCTGAGCAACGGCAGCTTCATAATTTGCCTGAGCCGTTTTTAACTGCATATCAGAAAAAACTTTTCCGTCAACAAGCGGTTTGATTTTTTCTACTTCAAGTTTAGCATTTGCCAGATTTGCCTGAGCGCTTTTATAAGCTGCACGGCTGTTGTTTACCTGTTCTGCATAAACATCTCCTTTAATCTTAAATAGAGACTGGCCTTTGTTTACGTAATCTCCTTCTTTTACATAAATCGCTTCAAGATATCCTGAAACCTGCGCTTTTATGTCAACGTTTACTGTACCTTCAACAGTTCCCGGATATTTTTTTTCTACTTCACCTGTAATCGATTCTGCCTGAAAAAAGTCTACTTCAGGTTTTGGAGCAGCTAAAGCTCCGGCATCGGACCCGCTTTTACCACAAGATGAAAAACTGATGATAACCAATAAAACGGCTGCCTTACTGAGTGTTTTATAATTTTGGAAAAATTGTTTTGTCATTTTACTTCACTTTAATGAATTCGTCTAATTTGACGGCAAAATAACATCTCAAAACACCTTTAAAATGGGATAAATTTACCCAAACGTAATTTTTCGATACTGAAACGAATGAGAATGATAATGCAGCAAAGACACAAGGAGATAAAGTTAAATTTATTGAATAGCCTCCAGTTTTAACTGGAGGTATTTATAGGCGACAATACAAAAGGCTTTAGCCAAACTTGTCTTTTGGCTAAAGCCCTTGTTGATGACTTTATTTTTTTTCCAGTTAAAACCGGAGGCAATGCAAGAAAGTATGGTTCAGCTTAGAACCTTAGCAGCTTAGTATCTTAGAACCTTAGAACCTCAGAAGCTAAACTACCGATCCATCCACTGTTTAAAAAAAGGTGCTTTTTCTCTGCTGATAATTACTTCGCGTTCAGGATCTGCTTTCAGCTGAATTTTTAGTTTTGCATTAAAATAATTAGCAATCGATTTTATGCTTTCGGCACGAATAAAAAACTGCCTGTTGGCACGAAAGAAAACATCAGGATCTAATTCCTGCTCCAGTTCTTCCATTGTCTGCGGAATCGGAATTACTATACCCGATTTGAGAACTAAATTTGAAGTTTTAAACTCCGAGTAAATAAAATCAATATCGGTTACATTTACGCTTTTATAACCGTCGCGGTAGGTAACCAGAAACCGAAGTCGGAAAGTGGGTTTATTGATAAATCCTTTTAAAATTCCGGCAATGTCATTGTAAGTGTCGGTTTTAGATAAGGTTTTGAATTTCTGCAAAGCAAATTCTAGTTCGCTTTTATCAATAGGTTTCATCAAATAATCGATGCTGTTGACTTTAAAAGCCCGCACGGCATATTCGTCGTATGCTGTAGTGAATATAACGGGACTGGAAATTTTTATTTCTTCGAAAATTGAAAAACTGATTCCGTCTGCCAGACGAATATCCATTGTAATTAAATCCGGTTTTTCGTTTGATTTCAGCCATTTTACAGCGCCTTCGACTGTATCAATAATATCAAGAATCTCGCAATTGGGTTCTAATTCTTCTAACAGTCTTTTGAGCCGGCTGGCATTAATACTCTCATCTTCAATAATCAAAATTCTCATACTCTCTATATTAATGGTAAACGCACTGTAAAACTTTCTAACGATTGTGAAAAAACAGGTTTTTTGTTGAATAAAATTTTATATCTAAACTCAATATTCTTACGTCCTACGCCTGTAGACACCAAAGTTTTGCCCGATGTAGGCTGTAAATTATTCTTTACGATTATATTTTTTTCTTCAGAATAAATCGAAATAATCAACGGACTTGATAAAGTTGCCATGTTGTGTTTTACGGCATTTTCGACCAATAACTGCAGGGACAAAGGCGGTAAATGCATATCAAGGCAGTCGCTGTCTACTTCTAATTGTAATTGGATTTTTTCGCCTAAACGTTTCTTCAGTAAATAAAAATAAGCATTTAAAAACTCTATTTCTTCTCTTACTGTGATAATATCTTTATCTAAGTTCGAAATCATGTAGCGGTAAACGCGGGTAATATTTTCTAAAAATGAAGCTGCTGCCTGCTGGTCTTCGTGAATTAATTCTGTTAAGGTGCTGAAATTATTGAATATAAAATGCGGATCAAGCTGCAGTTTTAAGGATTCTAACTGCGAACGTGTTACGGCTTCCTGAAGTTCTGAGGCTTTTATTTTAAGTTCAGCCGCTTCGTTTGATGTTAAACGCCAGCGGTTAAGCAAAAATATTCCGGTATGTACAGAGCTGATAAACAATGATAGTATTGCAGCCATGATATTGGACTGCCAAATAATAAGCAGTTCGTTTTCTTCTAAACAGGCTCCCGGATATAAGTAATTCCACAAATGGGAAAAAATAAAGTTTAATAGAATATTTCCGGCGATAAGGCAGATAAACTGTGCAATTGCCCTGAAAATGGGATTATGTTCCCAGCGTATTAACCGATTTAAACTGCGTCCTACGAAAAGGCTTAATTCTGTCAAAACACCGCAGTATACCAGAATAATAAAGATGTCAAATGACTTGTCGAACGATATTAAGGAATCTTGTTCGAAATTCTGGTTGGGGTTTAAAAGATAATATGATGACAAATAGACCAAAAAAACCACCGGAATTACTATAACTCTATAGTATTTGTAGAAAAAATTCTTTCCTGTGATTTTATTTTGAATACTTGACCCCATTTACTTTTTTAAGAATTGATAATTTATTTTTTGTTATTTTAAACACATAGAAACATAGTTTCGAATCTAAAAAAGGCGTTTCACTCTGCATGAATAAACATAACTCAATATGTGCTGAAAGCGTGCTTTCTTTTAAATTCTTTTTAACCAACAATAAACTATGCTTCTATGTGTTTAATTTTTTATTACAACTATTTTATTTTTAAAAATTTACGATAGCTGCGGTTCTAAAACCTCCCATGTATTGCTGCTTTTTACCGCTTTTTGAGATTTTCTTTCTCTCATAACTCCCCATTTTAAGCAAGTTGCACCCCAAGAGAATCCGGCGCCAAAAGTAGTAATTAACAGGTTTTGACCTTCTTCGAAATCTGCTGCGAAATCCCATAAACATAACGGAATCGTAGCCGATGTTGTATTGCCGTATCGGTCAATATTTACTTTTACTTTCTCTGATCCAATATTTAAACTGTCGCTCACGGCATTGATAATTCTCAGGTTGGCCTGATGCGGAATTACCCAGTCAATTTCATCAGAATCTAAACCGTTGCTCAATAGAACATCTCTTGAAACGCTAGACATTGCTGCAACTGCTTTTTTAAACACAAACGATCCGTCTTGTTTAATAAAATGCTTTTTGTGAACAATGCTCTGCATACTGGCCGGAAATTTAGAACCTCCCGCCGGAACGACTAAAGAAGCTGTACCGCTTCCGTCAGTTCGCAAAATGCTTTTCATTAGTCCGTATTCAGTTTCAGTTTTTTCCAAAAGCACCGCGCCTGCTCCGTCTCCAAAAAGAATGCAGGTATTGCGGTCTTCATAATCTACAATTGAGCTCATTTTATCAGCTCCCACTACAATAATCTTTTTATAGCGTCCGCTTTCGATCATTGTGGCACCCATTTCAAGTGCATACAAAAAACCGCTGCAGGCACCATTCATATCAAAGCCAAAAGCATTAGTAAGTCCGCTTAATTCGCAGATTTTACTTGCTGTTGGTGCCAAAAGATGATCTGGTGTTGCAGTTGCGAGTATAAGGGCATCGATTTCTGAAGGATCAACCTCGTAATTACTCATTAAATTTTCGATCGCTGCGCTGGCAAGATCAGATGTGCCTTTGCCTACTGCAATTCGTCTTTCTTTTATTCCGGTTCTTTTTTCAATCCATTCTTCTGTAGTTTCAACAGTTTCTGAAATTGTTTTGTTATTAAGGATCGAAGTGGGTACAAAACCGCCGATAGCTGTAATCACTGCCTTCATTTTTGTTGTTTTTTTGTTATTTTATTTTTCTTTAAACAGAATAGAAAATTAGCTTTTTTCACCGTATTGGAGGGTCGGATTTTCAATAATTAACAAACAATTAATATAAAAAAGCATAAATTTCCAAAAAATCTTACCGCACAATCTTAAAGGTGTTTTTATTTTTTCCCTTAATTCTTCGGAATAGATAGTAACGGAATATCTAAACCTGCTGCCATGATTCTGGTTTTACTTTTATGAACTAATGAATCCCAAAAACCATATTTTTGAGGAACCATTACCAAAATATCGGCTTCAAAATTTTTGATTTCTTTTCTTATCTCATTGATTACCGCATTTGAACGTACGTTTTTGTAAATATATTTTACGTCTTCAAACTCTTTTTCAATCGAAGAATTCAGTAAAACTTTTCCCTGCTCCTCTTTAATTTCGTCCAGTTTTTCATCAACGCTGAAAAATTCAATTTCAGAACCTAAATTTCCAATCACGCGTCTAATCCAGGTAAATCTTTTTATTGAAGATAAACTCAGCGTATCACAGGCATACAAGATTTTTTTAGCATTTAGAAAACGTGCATTCTGCGGCACAGCCAAAACCGGAATATTCAGGTTTTTTATAACTGCTGTAGTCGAATTTCCCATTAAATCCTGTTCCAGAGAACGTTCTGCCATTCCCATAACCACTAGATTAGCATTCGTTTGTGTAATGATCGAAGGAAGTTCGTCTTCCAGAAAAGAATAACTGCAGATGCTTTCTACCGAAATTTTAAACAAACCTGCGATTTCTGCTCCAAAAGTCTGAAGTCTCAGTGCAGCTTTATCCATTTGTTTCTGCATTGATTCGGCAGTAATTAAAGAGTTAGCGCTGTGAACACTCAAAGAAAATGAATTAAACAAAATAAGTTTAGCACCTGTTGCTTTAGCAAGTCCAGCGGCATAAGTAACAGCGTTGTTGGCAATTGAAGAAAAATTTGTGGCGGCGATTATAGTAAGTGGAGGAATCATAAATATATCTATTAAACATTTTAATTGTAAAAATGTCCAATTAATCTTTTCAGTTTATTTTAAAGTTACCGAATAATCATTTTTTAGGTCTCAACCGTAAAATTTAGCAGCCGAAAAATGACTGAATAAATCAAAAATATCAGATATTATCTTTTTCTTAGTTCTAGTTTGCATTTATCAATTCTTAAATAGGAATTAGACGTAATTTCATTTTATGCTGCTTAAACTTTCAAAAAAGGTTCATTCACACATCAAACCTAACTAATTAAAAATATTTATGGCTTATCTGCTAAAACGGGTATTTTTACTTATTTTAATTTCCTGTTTTTTACTTATTTAAGTTATTTCCTCTTATGCAAATAACACCATCAAAACTGCCTGTAAACTATTTTAAAAAAAAGTATAACAGCAAAAAACCTGATGATAAACAAATTACCATCAGGTTAGATATATTTTATAAAGGAAATGCGCTTGAAGTATTAAAAGCAGTGATTTCTTAATAGAAGGAATTCTAAAAAGTATAAAAATTTGAATTTGTAACAAAGTACAAACCCCAAACAAATGAAGCTGATATAAATATGGCATTATCAGTAAAAGATACTGTTTCTTTAAATCCTGATAACCAAGAGAGTCTATTTCACCAATACGCTTATAGTGTTAGTTAGGTTTTCTTTTATGATAAAGTCCTGAATGAATTCTTTAACCTCGTGACTGGCTTCTACTTTGGTTTCAAATGAATTAATATGAAACTCATCATCCTGATCGCTGATGTGGATAATTTCGGTATAACCTTTAGATATTAAAGTCCCTTTTAGTTTAATTATGTTTGACTGCTGCTTGCCGTCCAGCTCTTTGCGAACTTGTAGTTTTATAGCTCTTTCCATTTGTAAATATTTTTAAATAGTTAACTCTCATTCAATTATTAAATTTATAATAATTAGTAATTCGAAAAAATAATTTAACACACCCCACAACCTATTATTTATCAACACCTTATGAACATTTCTCAAAACTGCCCAAAATAAAGGATCGAACTATGTCTTTACTAATTAAAACATCATTATAATTAAATAAACAATCCCAAAAATGCTATAAGACTCCCTGCCAGATATATGATTATTTTTGAATTGAAACTTATATACGATAAATCAATTAAAACAGATTTTATATGACAGCAGATACTAACCGATTTTATAATCAGGACGATTATAATTTCACAGATGATAATCAGAGTTATGTTGACCAATATCAACAGGAACATATGGGCGACGAAAATTTAGAACAGGAAAAATTATTAAATCAGGATCAGAATTATCTGGATAACGAATTCTCGAATGCGCTTGACAGAGATGAAGATGATGAAATCGAACCGGAATATGACGAAGATGGTCTGGAAGAAGATGGTCTTGAAGAAGATGGTCTGGAAGAAGATGACTGGGACGAAGACGACGATTTAGATGAAAGCGATCTCGACGATGATCTGGTTGAAGATTATGATGAAAATGACCGCGAGATCGAAAGCTTTTCTGATGATGGATATAAAATCGATTAATGAAAGTCATTTACATTTCACAAAAAAAAAGCTCCAGCGGAGCAAAATATGTATAGCATAATTTATTCACACCTGGCTACATATTTTGCTCCGCTGGAGCTTTTTTTATACAATATAAAATATTAAAATGGCAGTATTTAGTTATTTAAAGCTAGTTTGGTTTTATTAAATTTTCTGTCGTAAACAATTACGAATCCTATCCAGATTACCAAAAGAGCCAGAATTACCATTAATTCTTGTTCGTGAACTCCTTTTACAAAGAAATTGTTCAGCGAATGAACTCCCGCAACGGCAAGAAGTGAACCTGTTTTAGAATATATCTTACCAATTCCCCAGGTTCCGAAGAAAATAACCCCAAGAAAAATTAGGTTTGAAGTTGTCATATCAAGATTTAAATGCCATACGAACCAAAGAATAGCAATAATAGCAATTGAAGTAAACTTTGGAAGACCTTTTAATTGTTCCTGCAAAAATCCTCGCCAGCCAATTTCTTCTAAAAGTCCGTAAACTAAAACGGTAAAAGCAAATACAATTGGGAACTTTCCGTATATAAAATAATATAAGGTTGTAATAGAAAGCGCAGGAAGCAGCCAAAAGACAACAAAAGGCAGAATATAATTGCTGTATATTCCTTTTAAAGACATTGGATTTTGAAGTGAGAATAATTTTATTGCGGCAAAAGCTCCCAGAGCCGGCCCCAGACCTCGAATTAAAATAAATACATAATCATTATGTTCAACTCCCTTAAATAAATCTGTTTTAACAGCTATAAATCTGCATATAACAGCGATGATGTAAAAAACTGCAATTGCTCCGTAGTTAATTTTTGGTTTCATAAGTTATCTTTTGATTAGGTTAAGACAAACTTAGTAATAGGAAACAAAAATAAAATTGACTTTGGGTAAGAAATTACTTCTCAGTAATTCTTTTTCGAATGCGGCTTAAACTTTCTGCTGTTAATCCTAAATATGAGGCAATTATCTTTAAAGGAGTGCGCTGAAAAATTTCTGGTCTCGATTCTATCAGTTTTAAATAACGATCCTGTGGCGTAAGCGTTAAAAGATCAATTTGCTGCTGTTGTTTTTGTATGTACAGCATTTCTGAAACTGCTTTTCCTACCCTCAAACCAGCTTGAGAACGACTGTAAAGTTCTTTTAGGTCTTCATGATGAATTGACCATAAAGTAAGATCTTCCAGGGCTTCAACTTTAATAACAGAAGGTTTTTGATTTAAAAAAGAAAGATAATCACTTATAAAAGACCTTTCATAAAGCAGGTTAATGCAGATATCCCTATTCCCGTCCCACACAAACAATCCCGCAGAACCTTTAATTATTATATTCAAAAACTTTTCGACCTGATTGTATTCCTTTATAATCTGAGACTTTTTAAATATTCGGACTTCTATCTTGTTAGAAAATCCGTCCCAGATATTGGTATCTGAGGCATAATATGAATCAAAAATCTTTTTTACATCTTCTGGAGAAGGATTTTGGGGCATAGTTTAGAAATTTCGATTTACAAAAACCAAATTACAAAACAAATTTTAGTAAAATCTTTAAAAAGCCTTTTTTTCTTCATCTTTTTTTGAAAAAATTAAGAAATCCTTACTTCACAAATGACTATCTTTGGCACATCAATTATGAGCCCTTTTTAAACAAAAACAAATTTATAATCTTCGAATTCAGTCGATGAAAAACACTAAGTTCACTTGTATAATTTTATTATTTCTGCTTCTCTTTATTAAGAGTACGGAATCTAATAAATATCATGCTGAACAAGACGTGTGCAAAAATCTCTGCGAACTTACTACGTCAGATATTCCGCAGTTTTCATCTACGGACATGCACAACAAAGAAATCCAAATTCATTATGTTGTAAAAAAGAAGATGAAGTTTAGAGCAACGACTCTGGACAGCAGCACTTTAAGACCGCCTTATTACAGCAATCTGATTAAATTCAGAAACTACAAAAGAAGCTTATTTTATGGAATCGCTTCTATATACCAAATTCAGCGTCACACTTACCTGCACCTGTATCAATTATTCTAGTTTTTAGAACCCCGTTTTTATTTTTATAAAAATGCAGTTTTTCAGCTGCAGTAATTTTTTGTGTTCCTAACCAAACACGAAGAAGCGTGTTTTCTATTTGTAAAAATATTAACCTGCCCGAAACAGTCTGAAAAGACAGTATTCACAGCATTCCCATTTATTTTCTAAACCCAATTAAAAACTCCCTGTAGGCTGTCTATAAGGGAGAGAATCTATTTATTTATTATTATAACAAATTAATCATGAGCATTAAAAACAATTCATTTTTCATCTCTATTTTATCGCTGTTCGTTCTGGTCTCGTGCGGTGATAAAGCCAAAAAAAATTCAGATAAAATCAAAACACTGCCCGTTTATAAGGTGACTTTGAGAGATACTGTGGTTTCTAACCGATTTGTTGCCGATGTGCATGCCAAAAACAATGTCGAAATTCACGCTCGTATTCCCGGATTACTCGATAAAGTATATGTAAGCGAAGGACAAAAAGTAAAAAAAGGACAAGTCCTGTTTAAAATAAGTGATGTAGAACTTCAAATACAACTTTTAAAAGCCGAAGCTGTTTATAAAAGCAGTATGGCCGATTTAAGAATTGCAACTGTTGAACTGGAACAGGCCCAAACCCTTTTTAATAAAAAAGTAATTGCCGATAAGGAATTAGAATTATCTAAAGCAAAACACGATGCTGCTTCTGCCAAAGTCGCTCATGCATCTGCAGAAAGAAAAGCGATCAATCAGCAGATTAGTTTTACCACAATCCGCGCTCCATTTGACGGAACGGTTGACCGAATTCCGTTTAAAGAAGGAAGTCTGGTAGAAAACGGTTCTCTTTTAACCAACGTGTCACAGCTTGATTATATTTACGCTTATTTCTCAATTCCTGAAAATATTTATTTCCAGATGATGACAGATAAAAGCCTGAATACTCATGAAGATATTCAACTGGTTTTGCCAAACGGAATTGTCTATAACCAAAAAGGAGAACTTAGAACTGCCGACGGAGATATCGACCGACAAACTGGTTCTATTCAATATAAAGCAAAATTTGAAAATCCGCAGGGATTTATCAAACACGGAACATCTGGAAAACTTATTATTTCAGAACCCAAAACCAATGCGATCATAATTCCGCAAAAAGCAGTTTTTTCTATTCAGGACAAACAATTCGTATTTCTGGTAAATAAGGAAGGCAAAGTAAAAATGACCAACGTTACTATTGGAAGTACTCTTGATGATGTATACATTCTAAACAAAGGTTTAAAAAACAACGATTTAATTGTTCAGGAAGGCATTCAGTCTTTACGCGACGGCGATAAAATCAATATTAAAGAAACCCAGAACGTAAGCCTGTAATTATACATTATTAAAAAGATTTCGAAATGATAGAAATGTTTATCAAAAGAAAAATATTATCATTAATCATCTCGGTTATGATAGTACTTTTAGGATTACTGGCTTTGTTCCAGCTTCCTATTACACAATTTCCAGATATTGTGCCTCCGTCTGTAACGGTTACGGCAAAATATACCGGAGCCAATGCAGAGGTTTCTGCCAATGCCGTAGCGCTTCCGTTAGAACGAGCTATAAACGGTGTTCCAGGAATGACGTATATGTCTACTGTAACTTCAAATGACGGTTTAACGCTGATTCAGGTTTTCTTTGAAGTAGGAACCGATCCTGATTTGGCAGCCGTAAACGTTCAAAACCGTGTGACAACAATACTTGACGAACTTCCCGAAGAAGTTATTCGTGCCGGAGTTACCACAGAAAAAGAGGTAAACAGTATGCTGATGTACCTGAATATTACTAGTACAGATAAAACTCAGGATGAACAGTTTATCTTCAATTTTACGGATATTAATATTCTTCAGGAATTAAAACGTATTGATGGTGTCGGCCGTGCTGAAATTATGGGTCAGAAAGAATATTCGATGCGTGTCTGGCTGGATCCGCAAAAAATGCTTTCTTATAATATATCGGCAAATGAAGTCATCAATTCTCTTCAAAAGCAAAACATTTCTGCCGCTCCGGGTAAAGTAGGTGAAGGATCCGGACAGCTTGACAATCAGCTGCAATATGTAATTAAATATGGCGGAAAATTCTTTGAACCAAAACAGTATGAAGAAATTCCGCTGAGAGCCAATCCAGACGGAACAATTCTGCGTTTAAAAGATATTTCGAACATTGAATTTGGTTCCATGAGTTACGGAATGGTTTCTAAAACCGATGGAAAACCTTCGGCATCCATTATGTTGAAACAGCGTCCGGGTTCGAATGCATCTGAAGTTATTGCCAGTGTAAAAGAAAAAATGGCAGAACTAAAAGGAACTTCTTTTCCTCCGGGAATGGATTACAACATTGCATATGATGTTTCGCGTTTTCTTGACGCTTCTATAGACGAGGTTTTAAGAACGCTGATCGAAGCTTTTATTCTGGTTGCATTTGTGGTTTTTATCTTCCTGCAAGACTGGCGTTCTACTTTAATCCCGGTTTTGGCCGTTCCTGTTGCCTTAATTGGTTCGTTTACATTTATGTCGATGATGGGATTCTCAATCAACCTGTTAACGCTTTTTGCTTTGGTTCTTTCTATCGGAATTGTGGTTGATAACGCGATTGTCGTCGTCGAGGCCGTTCACGTAAAAATTTCCGAAGAACATATGGAACCTCTGCCCGCCACGATAAGCGCGATGAAAGAAATTACCGGAGCTGTAATTGCCATTACCATTGTTATGGCGGCTGTATTTATTCCTGTTGCCTTTTTGAGCGGTCCGGTTGGGGTTTTCTACAGGCAGTTCTCGTTAACGATGGCAATTAGTATTGTGATTTCGGGAATCAATGCCCTTACGCTTACTCCTGCTTTATGTGCTATTATGCTTAAAGCGCATGATCCGAGCAAAGAAAAAAAATCTTTACTGGATAAATTTTTCCATCGATTCAATAAATGGTTTGATAATGTAACTTCTAAATATATTAAAGTATTAGTAAAATTTGCCGATCGTACTTCGATTACAGTTGGATTATTGGTTTTATTCTGCTTATTTACCTGGGGAACGAGCAAGTTTCTACCTTCCGGATTTATTCCGTCTGAAGATCAGGGAATGGTCTATGTAAACGTAACTACGCCTCAGGGAGCAACAGTAGAACGTACCGAGAAAGCATTAGACGAAGTAACGCGTCTTGCTAAAGAAATTAATGGTGTTGACAACGTAACGACACTTGCGGGATACAGTATTGTAACTGAAATCGCCGGAGCTTCTTACGGAATGGGAATGATCAACTTGAAAGACTGGAAAGAACGTGATATTTCGGTAAACGAATTTATCGCCAAACTAACTGAGAAAACAAGAGGCATTACAGATGCACAAATTGAAATTTTTGCACCGCCAACGGTTCCCGGATTTGGTAATACGAGTGGCTTTGAACTTCGTTTACTCGATAAATCTGGCGGAACTATTAATAATACCGATGAAGTAACTAAAAACTTTATTAAAGAACTTAATGCTTCTCCCGAAATACAAAACTCTTTTACCAGTTTTGATGCTACTTTTCCGCAGTATTTAATTCATATTGATTATGATCTTGCGGCCAAAAAAGGAATTTCTGTAGACAATGCCATGGCAACTTTACAAACCATGTTAGGTTCGTTTTATGCAACCAACTTTATTCGTTTTTCTCAAATGTATAAAGTAATGGTTCAGGCAAGTCCGCAGTTTAGAAAAAATCCCGAAAGTATTCTGGATATGTATTTAAAAAATGATGCAGGCGAAATGGTACCGTTTTCTACTTTTATCAAATTAGAACGTGTTTATGGTCCAGAAGTTTTAACACGATACAATATGTATATGTCGGCTATGATTAACGGAGAACCGGCAGAAGGCTACAGTTCAGGAGAAGCTATTGGTGCTGTTGAAAGAATCGCCGAAGAAAAACTCCCTAGCCGATTTGAACTGGAATGGTCGGGAATGACGCGTGAAGAAATTCTCTCTGGAAATCAGACTATTTACATTTTTGCTTTGTGTATTCTGTTTGTGTATTTACTGCTTGCGGCACAGTACGAAAGTTTACTGCTTCCGTTTCCGGTATTATTAAGTCTGCCTGTTGGAGTTTTTGGTTCTTACCTTGCTCTTTTAATGGTTGGTTTAGACAACAATATTTACGCACAGGTCGCACTCGTCATGCTGATTGGTCTGCTCGCCAAAAATGCCATTTTGATTGTAGAGTTTGCGATGGCACAAAACAAGTTAGGACGAGACATTACCGAAGCAGCGATTGAAGGTGCGAGACTTCGTTTCAGACCTATTCTTATGACATCTTTTGCTTTTATTTCAGGATTGATTCCGTTGTGTATTGCCACCGGAGCCGGAGCAGTTGGAAACCGTTCAATTGGTACTGCGGCAGCTGGAGGAATGCTTATAGGAACTGTTTTCGGACTTGTAATCATTCCGGGACTTTATATCCTGTTTGCCAAATTAGAAAAAGCAATGAATAAAAATTAAAACATGAAACAAGAAATAAATAGATATATAATCTTCGGAGGCGTTTTACTGCTTACTGCCTGCTCTGCTCCTAAAATCAACAATAATTTCGCAGCAAAGCAGCTGCCTGAAAATTTTGATTTGAAAAGAAAAAAAGCAGAAGACAGTCTGCAGGATTTTATTCCGCTAAAAACAGAAACGTATTTTAAAGATGCTAAACTGGAAAACCTTTTAAAGAAAGCCATTGCCCAAAATCCTGACTATTTAATTATACAGGAAAGAATTTTAATTGCCAATTCGCATTTAAAAGCGGCAAAACTGGGGCTTCTTCCTTCTTTGGATTTTGTGGCTGATGCTTCTGGAACGCATTATGGAAAATACACTATGGACGGTGTAGGGAATTTTGATACCAATTTTTCGCAAAATATTAATGAAAAGCAAAGGATAAACGAAGATGTAACCCCTAACCTATTTTTAGGCGGGAAAGTTTCGTGGGAAGCTGATATTTGGGGAAAACTGAGCAATCGAAAAAAAGCGGCTCGTGAACGTTTCTTTGCTTCTCAGGAAGGAATGCGTTTACTGCAAACCCGATTGTTAAGCGATATAGCTGATTTGTATTATAAACTGATCGCTTTAGACAAACAGGTTGCGATTTACGATAAAAACCTCAAAACACAGCAAAAGGCGCTTGATATTATTTCGGCACAACGATCTGTGGGAAAAGCAACAGAATTGGCTGTACAGCAGTTTAATGCACAGAATAATAATATTTTAGCCGAAGCCGAACAGCTGAATTTAAGCATTGACCAAACTGAAAAAGCTTTATTAAATCTTTTAGGGGAATATGGCGGAAAAATCGACAGAAGTTCTGATTTTCTTTCTGGTCATCTTGAGGTGTTAAATCAAAAAATAAGCGTAGATTCGATTATTCATAAAAGACCCGATGTATCTGAAGCGTATCATGAACTTCGTGCCTCAAATGCCGATGCTAAGGCTGCACGTGCTGCCTTTTTTCCAACTTTAAACTTGGGAGGTTATACCGGATTTAACTCGTTTTCTTTTTCAACTTTTTTTGATAACGGATCGTTTGCCTGGCAATTGCTTGGCGGATTAACAGCTCCGGTTTTTAATAAGGGACAGATAAAACAAGAATTTTTTGTATCTAATAAAAGACAGCAGATTTCGTTTCTGCAGTATCAAAATACGATTACAACAGCGTATAACGAGCTGAGTGCTTTACTGCACAGAACAGAATCTTTTGTTGATGTTTTGAAATATAAATCGAAGGAAATTGAACATCTGGAAATTGCCGTAAACGTTTCAAATGATTTGTATTTGAGCGGTTATGCCAATTATCTGGAAATTATTAATGCCCAAAAAAATAAACTGCAGGCCGAACTTGACTTTGTCGACATTCAATTAAAAAATGCAGAGTCACAGGTTTTATTGTACAAGGCTTTAGGAGGAGGAATTAACTAATCTTGAAGCAGCTACTGGTCGTAAACTTTTGAATTAGTACTTAAAAACTGCAGTTATAAATCCCACCCGTTTTAACGGATGGGATTTTTTTATTTTTAAGAGTTATTTTGAAGTTAACTCGTTTACATTCAATTTTAAAATACTGCCATACGCGACAGCCGCTTTGTGAACCTGAACAGTCCAGTCTTCGGCAGCATTATCATCGGCTCCGTCAGATATGTATTTTAAACATAAAAACGGAATATTCTCTTTCATGGCAATCATAGCCAATGCATACGATTCCATATCCACAACATCATAAATCGTTTCAGAATGTTTCATTTCAAAACTGTCACCCGTACCGCAGATTCCTATTGGAAGATCCTCCATTTCTAAACCGTATTCTAAAACAGGCGGTAAACCAGATAACGGCGTTTCATACAATTCAAAACCCAATCCGCGGACGTCCATATCCCTCTGAACAAATTTGGTGCAGCAAACCACGTCACCTTTTTTAAAACGTGTACTTCCCGCCGAACCAAGATTTACAATTAATGAAGGTTTATGTACTTGTAGGGATTTCGTTAATTCGTAAGCTGCATTCACTTTTCCAATTCCGGTTATAAGCGCTGTATGGTCTTTAAAAACTTCTGCAGCTTCAGAAGCTAATGCAAAAGTGAAAAGAACTTCTTTGAATGAGTATGTATGTTTTTCGTTAATTTTTATCATAAAAATTAGAAGTGTTTTTTTATGATGCAAATATCGGGGATTATCTACTTATAATTTTTTAAAATGGTTTCAATATTTTTATCATCTGATAAATCCCAATACCACCATTTGTATATGTCTTTTTTCTCCGTTTCAAATCTTTTCAAATAAGCGATTTTGAATAAGCTCAGAAGTAATATTAAAGATTTATTAAGTTCATTTTCCGGAAGTTCTATAAGTCTTTTAAGGTTATGAGTTCCCACACCTTTTTTAATAATCACACATGGTGTATAGGTTCTTCTTAATTTACTGTTTTCAATAGCTGGTTCTATATCCTCATCTTGAGCTTTAGATTGTAAAATAAAAAAAAGTAAATCATATAAATACTTCTTTTTATCATCAAGGCTGAATGAATTAAAAACAAGTATCAAATCTTCAATATCTATAACACTTTGTGCGTATTTGTTAACTACTATTTCATTTTCTAATTTCATTAATCTATAATTTCTAAATCCGTAAAATTATCTAAAAACTTGACATTGTGCTTAAAATCTTAATATTCTTGCAGTGCTTTTTATTCCTAAACCTTCTTTAGTTAATTGAATAATTTTTTGATTAATATCTAATTTGTAAGCTTGATTTGTGTAATTTTCTATAAAACGGTGAAAGCACATTTTACAATTGTATTGCTGTTTATTGTTTTTTGTTCTCCCATTTTTGATAACCTTTTGTTCTTTACATTTTGGACATTTCATACCATCACTAACTTTGGAACACCATGTCGCATTTTTACTCATTTTAGTTCATTTAAGGCAATATTAAAACAAAAAAGATGAGCAGTAATGCTCATCTTTAAATTATTTATTTCTAAAATTTATTCAATTTCAAAAGGTTAGAACTTCAAAATCTCATATCACTAACTTTGAAACACTTCCCACTCCGTTATGGAATGGCTTTTACTAGAATTATTTTTCATTAATATTTTCTTCTTTTTTTTCTAAATATGACTTATAACTATCGTTAATTATCTTTTGTAATTCATCAAAATCACATTTTAATGCTGTTGATGATATTGAAATTGGTGTTCCATAGACATTTAGGTTCGATTTCAATAAACTTAAAATAATTCTATTTTTTGCTCTATTTAGATATTCATTAGGATTATTAACGTCTATCAATAAAAACTGGGTAGATAGAACATTATTCTTTCTAATGGCTTTAACATCTTTCCAATCAATAAAACCTAAACTCACTGCACTAGAATTATCAATTATTCCATTTTCATCAATTACAATACCTATTTGTGAAGTCAAGTTTTTTTTGAGTATAAAAGCAAATGCGATTCCAAAAAACACAAAACTTACAATTCCAGCAATTAGAATTAATTTTTCATTCCTAAAAAGAAATGAAATAAATTTTTCTGGACTCATTATCATAAAAACACCTAATGTAGATAATGCAAATGATGCAATTAATAAGAACATTATTTTTTTATTACTTTTTTTAAATTCAAATCTTTCCATAATATTTTTATCTGTTATAATTTTCTTTAGCAAAACTACTTCCTGCTTCAGAACCTAAAGCACCTCCGCCATAACCTCCAATTATGCCACCAATAATTGCTCCAGGAATTGCGCCAAATCCACCAAACCAAACACCAATTGCGGCTCCAGCTTCTGCTCCAACTACCGCTCCTGCTTCCGCTCCAATCATTCCTCCAACGGCACTACCTGTTGCTAATTGTGCATTGTATCCATATTGACCTCCATCATTATAAACTCCAACTCCAACTTGCACTGCACTTACGGTGTAACCTATAGCTCCAGTATACTTACTTACATTTCCTCCAATTTTAGATAATGACGTAGTAGTTACATACTGATTGCCATTAAAAACATTTCCACTTGGTGTTTCAAAATATAGTTTACCATTTGAACCTATTTTAGTTAGACCTGAATTAGCCTCTAATGATCCTGCTACATTATCTACAACATCATTTGCTGTTCCTATCGGATCCACAACAGAGTTATCTATTTGAGCGGACTCTGATATACTTCCATCTGCATTATATGTTAAAGTATAGTTACCTGCATCATTCGAAACACTTTCTGTGTATGTTTTACCAACGTATTTTTCGCCTTCTTTTAGCTGGGTTGAAGCATTTTCCTGAGTTAAATTTGCATCATAAGATAAATTCCCATTAGCATCTTTTTTCCAATCATCAGGAGCCATTCCATCTGGGTCAATAAAATAAATTGGATTATCAAAAGCATAATTGTATGGACTGTGCCTTCTCATTTTCTCTGCCAACGGGTCAATGTTCATCCAACGACCAAGTGCAGGGTCATAATTCCTAGCTCCATAATCATAAACGTTAAGCTGTAACTCGTCTTGAAGCTCCTTTCCATTGTACTTATACTTTAAAGCAGTATTAGTTGAGTTAATCCCGCTGTTATATCCTATATGTTTTAAACCAAACGGATAATAATTGTTTTCTTCCTGAATGACAAGGTTTTTGTCATAACTTAAACGGATATTACCCAGATGATCCTTATACTGGTACACGTATTTATAAGAACCTGCAGAAGGCTCGATATAACCTTCGGCTGTTGGGAAAAACTTCAGTACGCCGTTTTCATACTGGTACCCTCCAAGATAATCAGTAGTGATAACCGTTTTTCCTGCCTCGCTTACAATCTTCTTTAATTTTTGTCCCTGCGCATTGTAAATATAAACAATATTTCCTGCAGAGGCAAAGGTTACTTTTGCGGGAAGATTAAGATGGTTGTAAGTAATAGAGGTGATGTTTTTATTGGCATCAGATACCATGTTTCCGTTAAGATCATAACTGTAATCATCTCCTGTATTGGCTCCATCAGTAAAACCAAGTGCCTTGTTACTGCTGTCTGTTACTTTAGCCAGCTGGTTGCTGTTATCAGCATTGGCATAAGTGTAGATTAAATTGTCGATCTGCTGGGCACTCTCACTGTTTCCGTTACGGATAAGACCGGTAATATTTCCGTTTTTATCGTACCATAAATTTTCATTGTAAGCATTGTTTACTGAGCCTGCTTTAGCAGAAATACTTTCTTTTAAACGGTTCAGGTTATCGTATTTATAGCCGTAAGATCTTACAATACCATTATCTGAGTTTGTGGCCCACTGGGTCTCAGATATGTTTCCGTTATAGAGTCCGTTTACCCCGCTGAAAGAAGAAGGGGCATTATAATTGATCTTAAAGGCAAACAAGTCTTTGGGTCCGTCCGTCTGTGCGAGAGAAGATACATTATTAATACCTGTGAGCCATCCGCGGATGTTGTAGGTATAATTGATATTCTGGGCGTTGTTTCCAACCTTTTTAGAGATAAGCTGTCCCAGCTCGTCATAGGTGTTATCGGCAATAAGCTCAACAGGTCCGTTGTTTATCTGATGGGTCTGGGTCATTAATCGGTCCTGTGCCGAGTAGGTAAAAGCATCCTTGACAGTGAATTCAGCATCTGCTGCTGTTCTTTTATGTCTGGTGATACTGTACTGTGTTTTTCCTGAAAAATCGAGTTTGGTATCGGTATAGGTATAACCTCCTAAATGATTCTGCAGATATGCCCTGACAGGTCTTGCCTTGTCGTCATAAAGAGTAACAGCAGTTTCACCTTGCGTTTCAGTGCTCAAATTCAGTGCCCTTGTCCATGAACCCGAGGCAAGTCCTTTGACCTGCGTGCTGTTTAATATATCCTGTCCTTCTATGGATGCCGGTACAGCAGGGGCGCCCGGGAAGACATAATTATCATAATAATTAACCGAGAGAAGCTTAAAATCAGAAGGAGACACCGTATTGCTGTAATAAGCCGGTATTCCGTCCAAGGTTCCAGAAGCCGCTCTGGTTTCGTTAATTACAGAGGCATTGTTCTGAGCATTCTGCATGGAGGCCCTCTGTGCAGAATTTACTATTGCAGAGGCCGTCCATCCGGTATAAACCGGGCGGTTAAAAACATCGTATTTGGTAATGATCCATCCTGCAGAGCTTAAATCAGAAAACGGGGAATAGGCAGGTCCTGAGGCCGTAACACGATCAAGTTTATCATAGACAATAAACTCCCATTGTTTTCCCGGCAGTTTTTTCTCAGCCAGACGATTGCGGTAATCATATTTATACTGATAGCATAAATTATTTAAAACAGCCTGAGCGCCGTTGTTAATCACAGCCGAAAAAGTACTTCCTGCCTGAGCATGAAAACCATCTGTTAATCTAATAGAGTTTGAAGCCGTTAAATGCAGGGAAGTTTCCCGAGTTACAGTAATATTTGAGGTTAGATCTGCCTGCAGGCCTGCTGAGCCTTCTATTAAATCAACCGCTTTAGGCGGAATAACATAGGTGAGATTTCCGTAAATATCATAAACATAATAAGTGTCGTGCTTTACCTGGACATCATAAGTCCTTTTTAATACCACCTGTCCTTCTTTGTTTTTAAATTCAACCGTTGAACCGTCTGTTTCAAGTGGAACAGAAGCTGTGTTTTCATCATAGGTAACGGTTTTATAAAGCTCCCCGGCAGTATAATGGCCGTTAAGAGAAAGGGTAATATCATATAATCCTGATGCCGCATTCCACTGTGTATTGGCAGAGAAGAGTTTTACCTCTGCAGAGGCATTAGTCTGATAGTCCATTTTTATTTCATGTCCTGATCCAGAGTACCATGCATTTCCTGGAGCGGCCTGTTTGAGCACCCTGTTCAAAGGAGAGGCTTCAAGCTCTTTTCTGCTGAAAGGATAAGAGGTGGCTTCAAGGGCTGGGTTTCCGTTAAGAGCCGGGTTAGGATTTCCGTAATAAGACATCACTTTTGCTCTGGCCGAAGGGTCAAAAGTCATATTGGAGGTTTCTGCTTTAAAAGGCAGGTATTCTTCAGCCTGTCTTCCAAAACCGTCGTATTCGATATGAGTGATGATATCCATGCCGGATTTGGACTGCTGTGAGGCAGTCTGCTGAACGGGTCTGCCCAGTCCGTCAAAATAGGTGATGTCCTGCGAAGCCTGAGAAATGGAAGGTGATGTTATAGGTGTGGTGCTGGGCACTTTGTATTTTACAGCTTTAATGTAATTCTCGCTTTGTGTCTGGCTTTTTACCAATAAAGGAAACAAAACCAAAAGAAGTTTTAAGAAGTTTTTCATGATGCTTTTGGTTTAGTGTTTGTAATTGTACTGGTTCTCAGAAAGGATATTCCCTTTGTTGTCTTTTACAAATTCAAGTCTTCCAAAACTGTCGTAGGTATAGGTTGTGGTCTGTCCTTTCGGATCAGTTATGGTGCTTACCCCTACAAGCGGAATGTAGGTATAGGTAGTAACCATGGCATTGGGCAGATTAGCGCGTAAAGTGTTTA
>NZ_JBQEMU010000038.1:0-27180 GCF_052044235.1 Flavobacterium sp. 22659 | reverse complement strand
AGCTATCATTATTTCATGCATCAGCATCTTTTTAATCATATTGATATTAAACCTGAAAATGTAAATATTCCTGATGGAACAATTGCTTTAGAACAATTAAATCAATACTGTATTGATTATGAATTGAAAATCAAACAAGCAGGCGGACTTGATTTTCAATTGCTTGGAATTGGCCGTACAGGACACGTTGGTTTCAACGAGCCTGGATCGCACATTAATTCAGGAACCAGAATTATTACTCTGGATCATATTACAAGAGTAGACGCTTCATCTGACTTTAACGGAATCGACAACGTCCCGAAAAGAGCCATCACGATGGGAGTTTCTACCATTATGAGATCAAAAAGAATTGTATTAATGGCTTGGGGACAAAACAAAGCAGATATCATCAAAAGAACCATTCAGGGAGATATCAGCTCAGAAGTTCCGGCTACATTTCTGCAGAATCATCCAAACGCTACTTTCGTTCTGGATCAGTCAGCAGCATCAGAATTAACACGCTTTAAAACACCTTGGCTGGTTGGCGAATGCATCTGGACACAGGAATTGAAAAGCAAAGCAATTGTATGGTTATGCCAGAAAACCAAACAATCTATTTTAAAACTGACAGACCGTGATTACAACAATAACGGAATGTCTGATTTACTGGCACAGGAAGGTTCTGCTTATGATATGAACATCAATATGTTCAATATTTTGCAGCATACCATTACAGGCTGGCCGGGAGGAAAACCAAACACAGATGATTCACACCGTCCAGAAAGAGCCAATCCTGCTAAAAAACGAGTTATCCTGTTTAGTCCGCATCCAGATGATGACGTGATTTCGATGGGAGGAACTTTTTCAAAATTGATAAAACAAGGCCATGATGTACATGTTGTATATCAAACCTCAGGAAATATTGCCGTAACTGATGATGAGGCGTTGAAATTTGCAGAAGTATGCAACGATTTTGTTGGTGCTGATCTTCCAAAAGACATCAACTTCAAATCCGTAATTGAATTTTTGAATAATAAATCAGAAAATCAGATTGATTCTCTTGAAGTTCGAAAACTAAAAGGATTAATCAGAAGAAGAGAATCTTACGCGGCCACAAGATACATTGGACTAAAAGATGAAAATACACACTTTTTAGATCTTCCGTTTTATGAAACTGGACAGGTTAAAAAGAATCCGCTGGGTCAGGAAGATATCGAAATTGTAAAAGAAATCATTGCCAGAATAAAACCGCATCAGGTTTTTGCAGCAGGAGATTTGGCAGATCCGCACGGAACACATGAAGTATGTCTGAATGCGATTTTTGCTGCCATGAAAGAATTGAAACCAGAAAAGTACATGGACGACTGCTGGCTATGGTTATACAGAGGTGCGTGGCACGAATGGGATATCCACGAAATTGATATGGCAGTACCGCTTTCGCCATCGGAAGTATTGCTAAAACGCCATGCAATCTTATACCACCAATCTCAAAAAGACAGAGTAATGTTTCAGGGAAATGATTCAAGAGAATTTTGGGTTAGAGCCGAAGACCGAAATAAAAATACTGCGATTCTGTATGATGAATTAGGATTGGCAGAATATGAAGCTATTGAAGCTTTTAAACGTTTTGACTATTAAAGTTGTTTTAAAACCGATTCGGGTGAGAGCGAATCAAATTTCAAAATTCAGTTTGACCTCGCTATAGGTGAGGTAAAGCAGAAGTCATTCTGAGTTTTGTTTTTTATCTAATTTCTAAAGATGCTTTTTTAGAAGTATCGAACCAAAAAAAAATAAAATGAAATATCTATTTGTACTACTATTAGCAGGTGTAACGGCAAATGCTCAAATGCAAAAAGAACAGCTGAACCTTATGCCCTGGCCTCAAAATGTTGTCGTAAACGACGGAAATTTTACATTAACTAAAAACTTTAAAGTAAATATTTCTGGAAATCCTGATTCAAGGATTTTTGGAGGAGTAACTCGTTTTTTACGCCGATTAGATGGTAGAACAGGTATTTTTTTTGAACAAGGTTTTATTACCAAACTTAATGAGTTTCCAAATGCAGAATTACAGATTAACTGTACTAAAAATGGAAAAATAGGTTTATATGAAGATGAAAGCTACAGCTTAGATGTTAAAGCAAACAAAATTACAATTAATGCAACCAGCGATTTAGGAGCTTTACATGGACTGGAAACGTTATTGCAGCTGCTTCAAAACGACAGCAAAAAATTCTATTTCCCTGTTTCTCAAATCTCAGACTTTCCAAGATTTACCTGGAGAGGTTTAATGCTTGATGCTTCGAGACATTTTCAGCCGGTAGATGTAGTGAAAAGAAATCTGGATGCATTGGCAGCAATGAAAATGAATGTTTTCCACTGGCATTTAGTAGACGATCAAGGCTGGAGAATTGAAACTAAAAAACATCCAAAACTAATAGAACTGGCTTCGGATGGATTATATTACACACAAGAGGAAATTAGAAATATCGTAAAATATGCCGATGAGCGCGGTATTTTAATTGTTCCGGAAATAGACGTTCCGGGTCATGGATCTGCAATACTTACTGCTTACCCTGAAATTGGAAGCAAAGTGATTACATTGACCGGAGGAACTTCTGAAAAAAATATTCAAGGTACGGCAATCTCTACCTATGGAATTGAAAGAAATGCAGGTATATTTTCGCCTACATTAGATCCTTCAAATCCTAAAACGTATAAAATATTAAGTGAACTTTTTGATGAGGTATGCCCGTTATTTCCCGGAGCTTATTTTCACATTGGGGGTGACGAAAATGAAGGGAAAGACTGGGATGCCAATCCAAAAATCCAGGAGTTCAAGAAAAAACATAATTTAAAAACCAACCATGAACTGCAGACTTATTTTACTATGCAGTTAGCCCCAATGCTTAAAAAACATGGTAAACAATTAATGGGATGGGAAGAAATTTTAACCAAAGATCTTTCTAAAGAAGCAATTGTACATTCATGGAGAGGTCCAAATGAAGGAATGGTTGCAGGACAATCATTAGTGGATGCAGTTAAAAAAGGTTACAAAACAGTATTATCAAACGGATTTTATATTGATTTAATGTATCCAGTAGCAAGTCATTATTTAAATGATCCTATGCCAAAAGGAGCCGATTTATCTGCAGAAGAAAAAGCAAGAATTTTGGGTGGAGAAGCTACAATGTGGACAGAACTTGCTACGCCGGAAACATTTGATTCAAGAGTTTGGCCAAGAACAGCAGCAATTGCAGAAAGATTATGGTCTGCTGAGAATATTACAGATGTTGCTAATATGCGTAAACGTCTTGAAAGTGTATCATTTAGATTAGAAGAATTAGGATTAACACATATAAAAAACAAAGCCGTAATTCTTAGAAACATTGCGAATAACCAGAATATTAAATCTGTAAATGAGTTTACAAATGTTTGTGAACCATTAAAAGGATATACAAGAAATAAAGGAGGAACTGAATATCAAATGTATTCTCCGTTTACACTTTTTGCAGATGCCTGCACTCCGGATGCAAAAGATTCTCTGGCTTTTGATGAAGCCGTGAGCCAATATCTGGCAAATAAATCAGCAGATAACAAAGCAAAAGTGGCAGCATTTTTCAATAAATGGATTGCAGTTAATAAAGGATTAGTTGAATTAAGTGCCAATGCGCCTTTAGTACAGCCAATTCTGCCTTTATCTAAAAAATTAAGCGACGCATCACAAGAATTGCTGCTTGTATTAGATAATAAATCGACTTTAAAAACAGCCGATTTAAAAAGCTTAATCGAACAATGTAATACAAAAGATCATGCTGACGTAGAGTTGTCAGTTTATGAAAGTTTAAAGAAACTAATTTAGAATTTTGGTTGAGTTAGTGTTTAGTAGTTACCATTCATTTAGTCTTTAATTATCTCTGCCGAATTCCCCGGTAGAGATAGTTATGGCTATCATTCCTGAAACAAACAGCACGTAACAAAATCAAATAGTAAAATATAAGCCTTGAAAATAATTATTAACCCTTAAAAACCAAATAAAAGAATACAATAAAACATGACAAAACGAGAGTATAGATTGATGATTAGTCCCAAATTTATCATTTGTATTTACGATTAATTTTTAGAATTATAAATAAATATCAATCACTGCTATTTACTAATGATTATGAATGAATCAGAAATAGTAATATTTATCTATAGAATGTAATTTGAGTTTATTTCCAATCGACAGCAGCCTTCCAACCTGCAGTTGAGCGAAACCCGGAAGTTTTTTTAAAACTTCTGCGGCCCAATTATTTATTTTCTATTAACCAATATTTATTAATTATGAAACATTATTACAGATTACTCTTTTTGTTATTGTTTCCCTTACTCGCGTCGGCGCAGCCAGCCCACGGGAAAAAAGTAGTGGGGTATTATGCGCAATGGTCTATCTATGCAAGGGATTTTAACGTCCCAAAGATTGACGGAAGTAAATTGACGCATTTAAATTATTCTTTTTATGGGACAACTTATGATCCTGCCCATCCGGAGAATACAAAATTAAAATGTTTGGATACCTATGCCGATTTTGAGCATATGGAAGGCGGAATTCCGTGGGATGCTCCGGTAAAAGGAAACTTTTATGATTTAATGAAGCTTAAACAAAAGTACCCGCACTTAAAAATTTTAATATCTGTAGGAGGCTGGACAAAAGGCCAGGATCTTTCTCCAATTGCCGCCAGTCCGGCAGCAAGAGCTGCATTAGCCGCAGATATGGCAAATTTCATTGTGACTTATCCGTTTATTGATGGTTTCGACATTGACTGGGAATATCCTCTTTCTGGCGGAACAGACGGAACAGAAATAGTAAATGGAATGCCGGTTCCTCCACAAAAATACAGTCCTGATGACAACAAAAATCTGGTGCTTTTATTAAAAGCCATGCGTCAGGCAATGCCAAATAAACTGGTTACTATTGCGGCAGGAAACAATGTTAGAAATGTTTCTAAACAATATTTGGGACCAAACAACAGAGCACAGTACGGAATGACTGAAGATATTTCAACGTATTGTGATTATATCACGTATTTCGGATATGATTTTGGCGGTAACTGGTACGATAAAACCTGCTACAATGCGCCTTTATATGCCAGCGGAAACCCAAATGATCCGTTGTATGGAGCGACACAATCAGAATCATTAGACGAATTAACAAATCAATATTTAAACGTAATTGGTTTCCCTGCTAATAAGTTAATTATGGGACTTCCTTTTTACGGAAAAAAATTCGATAACGTTGCTGTAAATTCAACAAACGGATTGTTTGTTGCGGCGCCGAGATATATAGTTCCGGGATGTACAAATCCACAAAACCCAACAGGAACATGGGATGGTTCTGGAGCTTGTGAAAAATCAGGAAGTATCGAAATCTGCGATTTAGTCGGAAATCCGGTTACCAATTCACACGCTTATCTGGATCCAAATACTATGATGGTAACTCCGTCTGCAGCTTCGGCTGGATGGGTTCGTTATTTTGATAATACGACTAAAGTTCCTTATTTATACAACTCGACTTTAAAACAGTTTATTTCTTATGAAGATAAACAGTCAATGGATTTAAAAGTTCAGTATATAAAATCGAGAAATCTGGCCGGAGGTATGATTTGGGAATTATCTCAGGATACCAGAGGTTCAATTCCTAATTCATTATTAAACCAGGTTGATACTTCTTTTGGAAGCGTTGTTCCGGGTACAGTAAGTATTTCTGGTTCTGTAAAAAACGGATCAGCTTTAGTTACAGATGTTACAGTTGAATTACGAAATGCAGGTAATGCTGTTATTCAAACAGTGGTTTCTGCTAACGGAAATTTTGCATTCAATAATTTAACTTCAGGCCAAAATTATAGCTTAACGGCTTTAAAAGCCACTTATACATTTACGCCTGTAACTTTAGTAAATGTTACAGTAAACCAGACAGCAGTTGTTATTAACGGAACTCAGCCAACGTATACCGTTAGCGGAACAGTTCTTGACGGATCAACTCCGGTTTCGGGCGTAACTGTTACGGCAGTTTCAGGAAGTACAACATTAACAGCAGTTTCAAATGCAAGCGGTGTTTACAGCATTGCAGGTTTAACAGCTGGGTTAAATTTTACTGTTACAGCTGCAAAATCAGGATTCTCTTATGCTCCGGCTTCAACAGTTTATAGTGCAATCGATTCAAACAAAACTTTGAATTTTACTCAAGGTGCTCCGGTTGTTAATTATACTGTAAGCGGTACGGTTTTAAATAGTACAGCTCCAGTTTCTGGTGTAACTGTAACAGCTTCTTTTACAGGAGGAAGTTATGCAGCGGTTACAAATGCCAGCGGTGCATATTCGCTTAGTCTTCCTTCGGGCGGTAATTATACAGTAACAGCTGCTTTAACAGGACAGACCTTTACTCCGGCTTCTACAGTGTATTCTAATTTGAATGCCAACAAAACATTGAATTTTGCACAAGATGTTGTAGTAAGCACAAGTAAAATCAGCGGAACAGTTAAAAACGGAACAAACCCTGTGGCAGGTGCAAAAGTAGAACTGGTTTTACCATGGACAGATAACACGCACAATTGGAAAAGTGTTATTGCAACAACAGATGCACAAGGAAAATACAGTTTTGACAATTCAGTTATAGCAGGTTATACAACAGTTACAAGTTTGAAATTAAATTCTTGGGAGAATGGAGAAGTAGCGTATTACCCAAATAATCTGGCAAACTTTGCAGTTCCTGCAAATCCAACAGTTTACAACTTTAATACAAGTTCTACAGCAAAATCAGCATTGGCTGCAGCCGCAAACTTAATCAGCGGTACTGTTAAAAACGGAACAACTCCGGTTGCTGGTGCAAAAGTAGAAATCGTTTTGCCTTGGACAGATAATACACATAACTGGAAAAGTGTTTTAGCAACAACAGATGCATCAGGAAATTACAGCTTTGATAATTCAGTTGTAGCAGGTTATACACAAATTTTAAGTTTGAAATTAAATGGATGGGAAAATGGTGATGTGACTTATTATCCAAATAACTTAGCCAACTTTGCGGTTCCAACAACGCCAACGGTTTATAATTTTAATAGACAAGCGGTAGTTGCGACTAAACCAGTTGTTACCATTACAGCGCCGACAGCTTCGGCAATTGCTATAAATTTAGGATCAGCAATTAATTTTGTTGCCAATGTTGGATTAAGTGCTGTTGATGCTACTACAATTTCATCAGTTGTATTTAGTTTAGACGGGCAAAGCTTAAGTGCGGCCAATTCTTCAGGAACTTATACAGCAGCTTGGACACCAGCAGCAAATCAGTTTTCGCTTCCTCATACCTTAACCGTTACAGCTACAGCATCAAACGGAACAACAGATTCAAAAACGTATAGTTTTACATTAACTTGTTCTGGTGCAAGCTGCCCAAATGCATTACCTGTAATTACTTGGAATTCACCATCAAATACTACAGTATACCAAAATACTTTCCAAGTTGTGCCAATTTCAGTTACAGCTGTTGACAGTGACGGAACTGTTTCTGGTGTTACCATTACAATAAATGGAGGCACATTTAATATGACAGCAGGTACAAATAATACTTATACGTATAATTTCACGCCATCTGCTTATCAGGATTATCCAGTTGTAATTAAAGCAACCGATAATAAATCGGGTGTAACTACATTAAACAATACTATCAAAATTGCGACAGTAAGCACTAATAGATTCATCCCGCTTCCTTCTAAAATTATTTTAGGATATGCACATTCTTGGGAAAATGCTGGTGCTCCATTTTTATATTTTTCTCAAATGGTAGGAAGTAAGTTTAACGTAGTAGATTATTCTTTTGTTGAAACAGTTAATCGTGATGGTTATACACCAATATTAACTACAAATGACACTAGATATTTAACCAATGGCGTTTTCAACAAGCAATTATTGAAAAACGATATAAAATCCTTAAGAGACAGCGGCGTTCCTGTTATTGTTTCTATTGGAGGTCAGAATGGTCATGTTGTTTTAGACAATGTAACTCAAAAAAATATTTTTGTTAATGGTCTAAAAGCAATTATTGACGAGTATCAATTTGACGGAGTTGATATTGATTTTGAAGGCGGATCGATGAATTTTAATGCAGGAGGTTTAAGAGATATTTCTTATGCGGGTATTTCTGCTTATCCAAGATTAAAAAATGTAGTAGATGCTTTTAAAGAATTAAAAGCCTACTATGGCCCTGGATTTTTATTAACTGCTGCTCCGGAAACACAATATGTACAAGGAGGTTATACTACTTATACTGATACGTTTGGTTCTTTCCTGCCAATTATTCAAAACTTACGTAATGAATTAGACTTGTTAGCGGTACAATTGTATAACACAGGAGGAGAAAACGGACTAGATGGCCAATATTATGGTACAGCTAAAAAATCAAACATGGTAACAGCCCTGACAGATATGGTGATAAAAGGATATAACATTGCTTCAACAGGAATGCGTTTTGATGGGTTGCCGGCTTCAAAAGTTCTTATTGCATTACCAGCGTGTCCAAGTGCAGCAGGAAGTGGTTATTTAACACCAACAGAAGGAATTAATGCGATGCATTATTTAAGAACCGGAACCACTTTTTCTGGAAGAACATATACTATGCAGCCAGGCGGACCATATCCTTCTCTGAGAGGTTTAATGACTTGGTCTGTAAACTGGGATGCTTCTTCTTGCGGTAATTCATCTGAATTGTCTAAAGCTTATGCCGCTTATTTTGCATCACAAACAGCAGCAAAAACATTGGTTCTTGATGATATTTCTGCAAAAAGCAATGCAACGATAGCTTATTTTAAAAACAATGCATTATCTGTTACAAACGAAAACGAAGACATTGCTCAGGTTGATGTATTCAATGTTTTAGGACAAAACTTAGTAAGTCACAGAAATGTTCAAAACAATAAAGAAGTACTGCTTCACAATCAAAGTTTCTCATCTAAACAATTGTTTTTAGTTGTGGTAACAGACAAAGCAGGAAACAAAAAATCATTTAAAGTAATGAACTTTTTAAACTAATAAATGATTGAAAATTTAGAAATAAAAAGATGGGACGGTTAAAATTGAGTTTGGTTATTTATTTTTTAGCTGATTTTTATTTCGAACAAATGCGGCTTTAGGTAATTTGTTATTTGGTTTTTGCCTAAGGATGCGCATTATGAACCTGACAGTTTTTACTGTCAGGTTTTTTTTATGGTTAAAAAAGATCTCGCAATTATTTTAAACATCCAGATAAGGATCTAGAGTTTCTGCAAGTTTATTAAGCCAGTAAAAATTATCATCGATATTCTTTATTTCAGATTCTATAGTTTCGCATCCTCGCATAACACATAACGAAAGAGCATTATTTACTTCACGTATCATTTTTGCCATCTCTTTGCAATCAATCTTATCAGTAAAAAAGTCATTTAATTTGGCTTCGATTTCATTTAAAGGCATTTCTGTAATCATTATCTTATTTTTTGTGTAAATATATTAATTTTTGACACAAATTTGTGTCACAATAAAAAATATTTGTTATGACTTTTGAAATATGGATATTTCAGAAGAAACTTTTATTATAAATCTTGGAACTCACATTAGAAAGTTACGTGAAAAAAGAGGTTTATCTCAGCAGGATTTAGCTGATGATTGTGGTATTCCTCGAAATCAAATTGGCAGAATTGAAAGAGCTAAAATAAATACAGGTATAAAAACTCTTATTAGAATTGCAAATGCTTTAGATATTGAACTTGCTGATTTGCTCAGTTTTCAAGTAAAATAATTTTTGAAGAAAAAAATCTTCTAAATCTGCAGTCTCAATAGCTATTGGGAGCGAGAAACCCTTTGCGAACTTTGCGCATACCTTCGCGTCTTTGCGGTTAAAAAACTTTCACTATTTTTGAGATCAAATACAATTGTTTCATAATGCAGAAATTCATCAGCCTAATTACTCTTCTTTTAATTTTTACAATAAGTACAGCTCAAAATAAATTCGGAAATCCAGAAGTTGATCCAATTCAAATTCAAAAAACTTTCCAAGATTGGTCTGCTTACAATAAAAAAATAATGCTTTCCAGAGATTTTACTGCTTTAGACGCATTTTCAAAAGAAATTACCAAAGAATCTTTTTTAGATCAGCTGGCTAATGGAAATTTCATTCCGGTTAGATTGAAATCAGAAGCTGCTATTTACATTTATAAGTTATTTAAAATTCAGCCCAAATCAGATACGAGTATAAAAGCAACAATCAATCAAATTGGTTTTGATGCTTACAAAAACTATAAAATGGAAGGAACAGCATTTCCAAAATTCTCTTTTAAAGATTTAGACGGAAATCTGGTAACCAATGAATCCATGAAAGGAAAAATTATCGTTATTAAATGCTGGTACATTCACTGCACGCCATGCATTAGAGAATTTCCGCAAGTCAACAAACTGGTTTCAGCATACAAAGACCGAAAAGATATTGTTTTTATGAGTTTAGCCGAAGATTCACCAGAACAATTAAAAACATTCTTAGCCAGAAAACCTCTCTTGTATTCTGTAATTCCAAACATGAAAGATTACATGAACGAAGCCTTACAGCTGAATTCATTTCCAACACATTTTATTTTAAGCAAAGAAGGAATGATTGCAAAAGTGCTTCCAAACTTTGAAAGTTTAGAAGTGGCGCTTGCGAAAGAAAGTAAATTGTAAGTTTTAATTAATCTCGCAAAGTCGCGAAGGCGCAAAGTTTTATGGCAAAGCAATCTCATTTTTGTCATTTCGACGAAGGAGAAATCTTCGCCAGAAACTCCGTTCCTAATAATTGCCAATCTTTGTAGAGTTACTTGTGAAGATTTCTCCTTCGTCAAAATGACAAGATTACGTAGTAATCAGATTGGTAAAAAAAACTTTGCGCCTTTGCGACTCTGCGAGAACCCCTCGCCAGCATAAAAAACTTTGAAACATTGCACCTTTGCAACTCTGAACCTTTTTCCGTACTTTTGCACCAAATTAATTAAAAAGACATTCATGTTAACAGTCAATAATTTATCAGTTCAGTTTGGTAAAAGAATTTTATTCGACGAAGTAAATACTACGTTTACTCACGGAAATATTTACGGCGTTATTGGAGCAAATGGTGCAGGAAAATCTACTTTCTTAAAAGTGATTTCGGGCGATATTGATCCAACTTCTGGTCACATTCATTTAGAGCCGGGAAAACGTATGTCGGTTTTAAACCAGAACCACAACATGTTCGACGAGCATACTGTTTTGGAAACCGTTTTAATGGGAAATAAAGTTCTGTATGCTGTTAAAAAAGAAATGGATGAACTTTATTTAGATTATAATGATGCTAATGCAGACAGAATAGGGGAGTTACAAGTTCAGTTTGAAGAAATGAACGGATGGAACGCTGATTCTGATGCTGCTGCGATGTTGTCTAACTTAGGAATCACAGAAGCAGATCATTATACTTTAATGGCAGATATGGAAGGAAAAATGAAAGTACGTGTGCTTTTGGCGCAGGCACTTTTCGGAAATCCTGACTTGCTTATTATGGATGAGCCTACCAACGATTTGGATTTTGAAACAATCGCTTGGTTAGAAAACTTCTTAGCAAACTACGAAAACACTGTAATCGTTGTATCTCACGACCGTCACTTTTTAGATGCGGTTTGTACACATATTTCTGATATTGATTTCGGAAAAATCAATCACTACTCAGGAAACTATACGTTCTGGTATGAGTCTAGCCAATTAGCGGCAAAACAGCGTGCACAGCAAAACAAAAAAGCAGAAGAGAAGAAACAAGAGCTGGAAGAATTTATTCGTCGTTTTAGTGCAAACGTGGCGAAATCGAAACAGGCAACTTCTCGTAAAAAAATGATTTCGAAATTGAATATTTCAGAAATTAAACCTTCAAGCCGTCGTTATCCTGCGATTATCTTCGATCAGGATCGTGAAGCCGGAGATCAGATTTTAAATGTTGAACATTTATCTGCTTCTGTAGACGGAGAAGTTCTTTTTAAAGATGTGCATTTGAATATGGCAAAAGGCGATAAAATCGTTCTTTTCTCTAAAGATTCACGTGCAACAACTGCTTTCTACGAAATCTTAAACGGAGAACAAAAAGCAGATTCTGGAACTTTTGATTGGGGAATTACAACCAACCAAGCCTATTTACCAGCTGAAAACCACGATTTCTTCGAAAATGATTTAACTTTAGTAGACTGGTTACGTCAATACGCTAAAACAGAAGAAGAGCGTGATGAGGTATTTATTAGAGGTTTCTTAGGGAAAATGATTTTTTCTGGAGAAGAAGCTTTAAAAACTTCTAGAGTTTTATCTGGGGGAGAAAAAGTACGTTGTATGCTTTCTAGAATGATGATGGAGCGTGCAAACGTTTTAATGCTTGATGAGCCAACAAACCACTTAGATTTGGAATCTATTACAGCTTTCAACAACTCATTGAAAAACTTTAAAGGTTCTGTAATCTTTACAACACATGACCACGAGTTCGCGCAGACTGTTGGTAACAGAATCGTAGAATTAACACCAAACGGAGTTATCGATCGTTACATGACATTTGACGAATATCTTGATGATGAAAAAATTCAGGAGCAAAGAAAAAAGATGTACAATCTTTAATCTTTAAAAATTATAATATTAAAAATCCCAAATTCCAGATTAAACTTGGAGTTTGGGATTTTTAATTTTTGGTTTAATTTTAAACACATAGAAACATAGTTTTGTATTGTAAATAAGACTGTAAAAGAGAAATATATTTCTCTCACATAGCTATGCTTTTGTAAAAAAGTGAAACGCCTTTCAGTAGTTTCAATCCCGATAGCTATCGGGAATGTTTCTATGTATTTAAAAAGAAAATCCCCGCTATGAAAATAACGGGGATTTTTTTATATCTTATTTACTGCCAAAGACTTTAGCTAAAATCCAGATAACAATCGCAACGATAAAAATTACGATAAATATCCCGAATCCCATTCCGGCTTTAAAAATGTCTCCAACTAATTCGCAGCTTGTAAATGAAAACAGTATTACGAATACCATTAACAATCTTGTAATTTTATTTTGCATGATTCTGAGTTTTTAAATTTGTATATTAAAATTACTTCACGAATCAGAAAAATGTGTTATAGAATTTTTTGGAAATGTTTTAGGATTTGGAGTTTACCATTATTTCCCTAGATGATTTTCAATATCCATCATTTGGTGTAAAATTCTAATAATTTCTAATTGGTCTTCTTTTATATTGATCTTATAAAATATTAAATGTGATTTTACTTTGCTTCTAAAATATCCTTTTCTGATATGATTTACATCGTTTCCAGATTTTGGATTTAAACATAAATATTCAATTTCGTCCATGATTAAATTGATATATCTATGTGCTTGTTCACGTGACCAGTTGTCAAAAGTATATAACCAAATTTTTTCTAAATCATAAGATGCTTCATTACTGATCTTATAATTCATTATCCGGGTATTTTTTATCTAAATTATTCAAAAAAGAAGCGCGATCAAAGTCTTTTACAAATCCAGATTTTTCACCTTTTTTAAGTTCTTTAATTAACTCACTTTTTTTTGATTCTTCTTCTTCAAACATTCTTAATGCGGCACGTATAACTTCACTGGCAGATGAGAATCGTCCAGTTTTTACTTGGCTATTTATAAAATTATCAAAATAATCACCTAATAATATTGATGTGTTTTTTGGCATGACTTAAAAAATTTATCAAATATACCAATTATTGGTATTTTAATCAAGAAGGAAATATGAATTTAATTTGTTTTTTAGAATTTAAAATCAAGACTCAAATTATAAGTTTTACATTTTATTTATTCTAAACTTGTCCTCTTCTTGGCAACTCAGGTTTCCATGGGGGAATAATAACTTGTTTTTGAAAATCTATATATGTTTTTTTTGAGTGCAGCTTTACTTTGACTAGGTATTCCTGCGGCCCTAAATCGAGAGTGTCAATTTTCATTTCAAAATTTCCATTTAAAGCTTTTTCTTTAGAGGACAACTGAAGACAATTCTTCCCAATATCATTTTTCTTAACAATATAATTTGCCAGTCGTTTCTTCTCATCGACAGAAATTAATATTTGATTTTTACCTCTAATTATAGTAATTTGATTTGTCAGAATGAAATATTTAGCAATAGAATCAGATGCTAGAATATCTTCGCCATCTATTATGATTTTCGTTGCCGTCCAATTGCCTTCTAAATTGATTTGCTTAGAGTTCCATTTAATCAAAAAAATACCAAAACCAAGAAAGATAATGATAATAATTATTTTGATGATATTCGGTTTTTTCTTGGCAGCAGGCAGATCGGTAGGGACGGGTTTTCGAATAGTTTTTTTTTGAATCATTTATTTAACTAAGTATGATTTAATTTTTTCTTTTGCTAAAATATATTTTCTATATCTAAATTGTAATATGTTTCTTATTTTTTGTAAACAATGTTTTAGAAGTTTGTGAAAAAAATATTTCCAGCCCCAAGACCCCAACAAATAAAATCAGATTCCTTATATTTGCGCAACCAAACATTACAATTACTTATGAGTCAAAAAGTATTACTTAATTCGAAAGAAGTTACTATCATACTCCATCGTTTGGCTTGTCAGTTAATCGAAAAACATCTAGATTTCTCTAATACAATTTTGGTTGGAATTCAGCCAAGAGGTGTTTTTTTAGCTGAACGTTTAAAACAAATATTAGAAAACGAATATAAGGTTCCTGAAATTTCTTTGGGATATCTGGACATCACTTTTTTTAGAGATGATTTCCGTCGTACTGATAAACCGCTTGAAGCCAATAAAACTCAAATCAATTTTATAGTCGAAGACAAAAAGGTCATTTTTATCGATGACGTTTTGTTTACCGGACGAAGTATTCGTTCTGCGTTAACTGCTATTCAATCTTTCGGAAGACCATCTGAAATTGAATTATTGGTTTTAATTGACAGACGTTTCAGCCGTCATTTACCTATTCAGCCAGATTATCGCGGGCGTCAGGTAGATGCTATTAATGGTGAAAAAGTAATTGTAAGCTGGAAAGAAAATGATGGTGAAGATGTTGTTCACCTAGTGACAAATTAGTTTGATCGGTTAACCGGTTAATTGTTTAATCGGGAAAATGAAAATGAAACGATTAAACAAATTAACGATTAAACAATAAAGCATGACAGAGAACGAAGAGTTTATTTATGAGTCAATTTTTAATCAGGTAAGAATGGGATTTCTTTCTATTGATGATATTAAAGATAACATCATGGAAGAAATTGAAGATAATGAATTTGAGGACGAAATTTCTGAAGAATGGGCTTTTGAAAAAATCGACCAGGAATACCAAAAGTTACTTGAGGAAAGTAAACAATGGAAAAGCCCCACAGATACTGAAAGACTTATAAATGCGTTTGATGAATTATGCAGTCAAAATATCATAGCACTTCATAATGCGGGTTACACAACAAGTGACGGCGAATATGAAGTGGTTGAGGTAGAAAGAGAACTTCGTGAAAATGATGTTACATCAGACGGGTACTGTTTTTATCACGAACAAGATTTAGCGAGAGCGGTTGATCCGGAAAATCCAAGTTTGTATATCGCTTTTCAAAAAGTAGACAATTCTGATGATGCAGTGACAATTAGTGTTGGGAAAAAAGTTGCCGAAGTTTTAAGGAATAATGGTTTTGAGGTGAAGTGGGAAGAAACTGCAAAACGAAAAATTGAAATTCCGGGTTTCAAGTGGCAGCACATTTATGATGAAGAAGCAAGAGATCTTCAGGATTACGGTGAGGTTATAGACCGAATGACCGAATAGAGTAGCTGCTCTTTAAAGAAGCATTGAATGAAAGATATTTTTCATTCAGAATTTGACAAATAATATTAAAGAAACAAAAATGAAAGAATTAAGCGTAGATCATTTATTAGGAATAAAATATATCAATGAGAATGATATTAACCTGATTTTTGAAACGGCAGATCATTTTAAAGAAGTCATTAACCGACCAATTAAAAAAGTTCCTTCATTACGAGATATTACCATTGCCAATATTTTCTTCGAAAACAGTACCAGAACCAAACTCTCTTTCGAATTAGCGCAGAAACGTTTATCTGCTGATGTTATCAGTTTTTCTGCAGCTCAGTCATCGGTTAAAAAAGGAGAAACCCTGATTGATACTGTAAATAATATCCTTTCGATGAAAGTTGATATGGTTGTAATGCGCCACTCCAATCCCGGAGCGGCTTATTTTTTATCTAAAAATGTCAAAGCAAGCATCGTAAACGCCGGAGACGGAGCACACGAACACCCAACACAGGCTTTGTTAGATAGTTATTCTATTAGAGAAAAACTGGGCGATGTAGCCGGAAAAAAAGTAGTTATTGTAGGCGATATTCTACATTCGAGAGTTGCTTTATCTAACATATATGCTTTGCAGATGCAGGGCGCAGAAGTAAAAGTATGCGGACCAAAAACCTTGATTCCAAGATATATTGAATCGCTTGGTGTAACGGTTGAACCAAATTTACGCAAAGCTTTAGAATGGTGCGATGTTGCGAATATGCTTCGTGTGCAAAATGAGCGTATGGATGTAAATTTCTTCCCGTCAACACGCGAATATGCACAGCAATACGGAGTAGACAAACCGCTTTTGGATTCTCTTGGAAAAGAAATCGTAATCATGCACCCGGGACCAATCAACAGAGGAGTAGAGATTACTTCTGAAGTGGCTGATTCTGATCATTCTGTAATCTTAAATCAGGTTGAGAATGGTGTTGCGATTAGAATGGCAGTTATTTATCTTTTAGCTTCTAAGATTCAATAGTTTTTAGTTTACAGTCGCAGTCTCAGTTTACAGTTTTGAAAACAGCTGTCACCCTGAGCGAAGTCGAAGGGCTTTTACGTGACGAGGGCTTCGACTTCGCTCAGCCTGACAATCTGTAAACTGACACTGAATACTGCGACCAAGAACTACGACTGCCAACCGCGACTGAATACTAAATACTGCGACTGAAAACTATAAAAAAACTTCGTACCTTAGCGCTCTGAAAAATCAATTTTTATATAAGCCCCACAAATTATAAAATGAAAGTAGATCAAAAAGGACATACCGTAACGATAAAAGATACGCAAGGCGATTTTAATGGCTTTGTGGAGAAAGTGACGCAGCAATTTAAAACCTACGAAAAACACAATGTTATAATCGATTTATCGTCAGATACTGAATTGACGGAAAATGATTTAAAAGTTTTTTTACCGCTTGTTAAACTTCAAAAAAAAGCAAAAAAATCGTTTGTAATCGTAGCTTCTGATCTTGATTTTAATGCTGTTTCAGATAAATTAGTCGTTGTTCCTTCTCTTTTAGAAGCACACGATATAATCGAAATGGAAGAAATTGAAAGAGATTTAGGATTTTAAAATTAGTTTAATTGTTTATTCGTTTAACTGTTTAATCGATTTGATTTAATTTTAACGATTAAACGATTTAACACATAAACGAATAAACATAAAATTGAAATTAACCATACTAGGCTGTTATGCCGCAACTCCCAGAACGCTTACCAACCCCACTTCGCAGGTTTTAGAAATCAAGAACCGATTGTTTTTAATTGACTGCGGTGAAGGAACTCAGGTACAGCTTAGAAAAAACAAGATTAAGTTCTCAAAAATTAATCACATTTTTATTTCGCATCTTCATGGCGATCATTTATATGGATTAATTGGAACTATTTCGACTTTTTCTCTTTTGGGAAGAACTACAGATTTACATATTTACGGTCCAAAAGGAATTAAGGAGCTTATTCTTCTTCAATTAAAATTGACAGAATCCTGGACGACTTATAATTTGTTTTTTCACGAATTAGAGTCAAAAGAAAGTGAAGTTATTTTTGAAGATAAACGTGTTATCGTGAGAACAATTCCGCTAAAACACCGTGTTTATACAAACGGTTATCTTTTTCAGGAAAAACCAGATGAAAGAAAACTAAATGTTGAAGCTGTTCAGAGTTATGATATTCACGTTGCTTATTATCAGAAAATAAAAAATGGAAGCGATATTACACTCGATAACGGAACTGTAGTCGAAAACCACAAACTTACATTTGATCCGCCTCCAGCAAAAAGTTATGCTTTTTGTTCAGACACGGTTTATAATGAAGCCGTAATTCCAATTATCCAAAACGCAGATGTTTTATACCACGAATCAACGTTTTTAGAATCTGAAGCGCCATTGGCACTAAAAACTTTGCATTCAACAGCTAAAGAAGCGGCTGCTATTGCTTTAAAAGCTAATGTAAAACAATTAATTTTAGGTCATTATTCAACACGTTATGACGGAATTGAACGTTTTAAGGAAGAAGCAGAAACGGTTTTTCCAAACGTGCTTTTGGCAGATGACGGTTTGAGTTTTGAGTTATAATTTTTAAGGTGCTAAGGTTCTGAGATACTAAGTTTCTAAGTTTTTAAAGATGGTTCTAACTTTGCTCCACCTGACAAACCAAAATCTAAAGTCTAAAATCAACAATCTAAAATAATAAATCATGAATGATTTAAGCAATTATAGAAAGTCTTACGAGAAAAGCGAATTATTAGAAACTAATATTCCGGAAGATCCAATTAATCTTTTTAACCGCTGGTTTCATGAAGTTGAAGATTTTGGCGGAAGCGGAGAAGTAAATGCCATGACGGTTTCAACAATTGGACTAGATGGATTTCCAAAATCGCGCGTTGTTTTACTTAAAAAATTCTCAGAAGAAGGATTTATATTCTATACCAATTATAATTCTGAAAAAGGAAAAGCAATTGAAGCAAATCCAAATGTTTGTTTATCTTTTTTCTGGCAGGAAGCAGAACGTCAGGTAATTATTAAGGGAATTGCTCAGAAAACTTCTGAAATTATATCGGATAACTATTTTGATTCAAGACCTGACGGAAGTAAATTAGGTGCAATTGTTTCACATCAAAGTGAAGTAATTCCGTCGAGAACTTTTTTAGAAGAAAATTTAAAGAAGCTTGAAGCAGAATTTGAAGGAAAACCTATCCCAAGACCTGAAAACTGGGGAGGTTATTTAGTAACTCCATTACAAGTAGAATTCTGGCAGGGAAGACCTAACAGACTCCACGATAGAATTCGTTACACAAGCCAATCTGATTTTTCATGGACGATTGAGCGCCTTTCTTCTTAATTTGTAAGATTTTTATTTTATATTTAAAAATTATAGTGTATTTCGTCGATTATTTTTGTAGTTTACCGATAAATTGAATACGTTTGACGTAAGAATTTTAAGAGCAATTTGTCACATAATATAAAGAATTTGCCCCAACATTTACTTTAGAACTTTTAACTACTGATGATTATGAAAAAGATTATGTGCGCCATGGTGTTCATTGTGATGTCAATCACAATGAACTCATGCTCTGCTGACAGCGCCGAGGGGAATGAAAATACAACAGCGACAGAACAGGTAGTTACAAGTTATAATTACAATGCTTCTGAACTGGAAACTATGCAGTTAATAAATGAATACAGAGTAAGTATTGGTTTAAACGCATTAGAAAAAAACAATCACATTTCTTATAAATGCGAAGAGCATAATAAATACATGGTTAGCAATAATGTTGTGAATCATAATGACTTTACGTCTCGTTCTGACAATCTTATCAATGTATTGGGTGCTAAAAAAGTAGGAGAGAATGTGGCTTACAATTATAAGACTTCTGAGGCTGCACTAAAAGCATGGCTTGAAAGTCCTGGACATAAAGAAAATATTGAAGGTAATTATACACATTTCGGGATTTCGGTTACTACTGATGCATCCGGAAAAAAATACTACACGAATATTTTCGTGAAAATTTAAAAGAGAAACGTTTGAACTGGTTGGTTAGTTGTCGTTGTGATTCCTGATTTGCAACGACCGTTTTTTTTAATAAAAGCTGTCTTTATAGACAGCTTTTATTTTTTTTAGTCAGTTTTTCTAAGTTACAATGCGGTTATAATAAACTCGCTTCGTCTGTTCATTTGGTGTTCTTCTTCAGTGCAGTTAACGCCGTCTGAACATTGATTTACTAATTGAGTTTCGCCATAACCTTTTCCGGTTAAACGGTTTTTAGCAACTCCGTTTTGAATAAGCCAGCTTATAGTTGATTTTGCTCTTCTGTCAGACAAAGCTTCGTTATATTGGTGAGAAGCCCTGCTGTCTGTATGTGAACGAATATCCAGTTTCATTGTTGGATTTTGATTCAATACATCTAATATCTTTTCTAAATCTAAAGCCGCTTCGGTACGGATATTCGATTTGTCTAAATCAAAATAAATCATTTTAATGCCAAAACATTTTCCTAAATCATCGCCCACAGCAACTTTGCAGACAGATTTATCGAGTGCAATAGGAAGATTGGTTTTTCCATTTGTTTTTGCAATTGTTATGTCAACTTCTTTTGTTGCATAATCAGGTTTTTCTGCTCTTACACTATAGGTTTTTCCGCATTCTACAGCAAAACTATATTGTCCGGCTGTATTTGAAACTGTAGAATTTTTAATTTTTTGATTTTCATATAAAGTAACTTTAGAACCCGGAAGTACAACGCCGTTTTCAGAATCTGTAATAACTCCGTATAACTCCTGCAGACATTTTAATCTTTTGGTTTCTAGAAATTTGTAAATGTCATCAGAGCCCATTCCGCCGTCTTTATTAGAACTGAAATAACCTTGTCTCGAAACTGGATCAATGATGTAAGCAAAATCATCTTTTGGTGAATTAATGTCATTTCCTAAATTTTGAATATCGCTTACTGTTCCGTTTTCATCAATCTGTCCAACAAAAACATCAAGACCTCCAAGTCCGGGATGACCATCTGAAGTAAAATAGATTTCATTTTCGCTGGTTACATACGGAAACGTTTCTTTGCCTTCGGTATTGATGGGTTTTCCGAGATTTTGCGGTGTTCCAAAACTGCCGTCACTGTTTATGCTTACTTTATAAATGTCTGACTGTCCTATACTTCCCGGCATATTGGATGCAAAATACAATGTTTTTTCATCCGGGCTTAACGCAGGATGCGCAGTACTGTAATTGTCACTTGTAAATGGAAGAGCTGTAATTTTTGTCCATTTTCCGTTTTCCAGAGTCGCTTTATAAAGTTTTATTAAAGTGATTTTATTATCATCTTTTCCTTTTTTACCGTCAATATAATTGTTTCTGGTAAAATAAACCGTGTTTCCATCTTTAGTAAAAACGGGTGTCGATTCGTGAAATTTGGTATTTAAAGCAGTTTTAAATTTATTTGGTTTTACTGCTGTGCTGTTTTGCGGGTCGATATTGGCACTATAAATATTGGTATAATATTCGCCTGTCCATTTATGTCTTCTCTGCGAAAAATTTCCAGTATCTCTGGCAGAAGCAAAATAGATTTTATTATTGTAAACAAAACTTCCATAATCAGAATATTTAGAGTTAATTCCTGCATCTTCAATTTTATAACGTCCAGAATTTGCTTTAATCTCATCAAGATAATTGACGTCTTCTTTGTAGAGTTTCCCTCTTGAATCATTTTTGTATTTAGCATTAAATTCATTCATAATTTTATTCGCCTTATCGGTCTGTCCTGTAGACCTTAATGACTGTGCATATCTGTAATAGTATTCAGCTTCGGGAGAGGTATTTATGGCAAATAATTCTCCATACCATTTTGCGGCGCTTTCAAACTCGGAATTGAAATAATAAGAATTTCCAAGTTTTTTAAACAAATCTTCAGATTTATAGCCTTTATCGGCAACTCTTTCATAAGTTTTTATAGCGTCGATATACGCATAACCGTCGTATTTTTTATCGGCTGAGTTCAGCTTTGACTGCTGAGAATAACCATAAAAAACATTTAGAATTATTAAGCAGAGAAGTCTATAATTTTTCATAATACTTATTTTTTAGAAGAAACGAGGAGTTGTCATTTTACCATTGTTTTTTAAGAATTCGTAACGCAGGAATATTTCATGCGATCCTGAATTATAATTATTTAGGTTTGTGGTTTCGCGGTCGTACCCATATCCTATATAAAGTCCGTCGGTGATTTGAAATCCTGCCATAGCGCTTAGAGAAGCACTCCATCTGTAAGCAACACCCAAAACAAGTTTGTCAATAAACATAAAGTTGGCAGAAACATCAACTTGCAGCGGTGCTCCTTCAACCATTTTGGTTAAAACTGCGGGTTTGAATTTGATATATTGTAATTTATCCAAATCAAAAACATAACCTGCCATTAAATAATAATTGATTTTGTCTTTGTAAATAGCAATGTCGTTATCACTATATCTATTCGTTTCGATGAAATTAGGAACTGATAAACCGATATAGGCTTTATCTGAATGCCAGTAAACTCCGGCTCCAACATTTGGACTAAATTTGTTGTTTAAATCCTGAAACTGTGGATCTCCTTGTTCTGACGGATTTAGTTTGTTGACATCGAGATTGAATATATTAGCAGTTCCTTTGATACCAAACGACAGTTTAAAATCGGCAGAAGTCTGAACGGTATACGATATATCTGCTGATATATTGTTTTCGTTTGTTGGCCCAATTTTATCATTTACAAGTGAAAGGCCGACTCCTAAATTACTGTTGTTGATTGGAGTGTTGATAGAAAAACTGCTTGTTTCTGGAGCGCCGTCAAGTCCTATCCATTGTGTACGGTATAAACCAAAAATACTTAGAGCGCCTCTGGATCCTGCATAAGCGGGATTTATATTAATCGTATTGTACATATATTGCGTAAACTGTGCATCTTGCTGTGCATAACCCGCAATGGTTACAAACATAATGACGAAAAAAAATAATTTTGTTCTCATAATAGATGTGTATTGTTTAGTGAATATGTAATGCGCTATACTTCGTGCGCTGTATAACGCATTACTTTTTTGTTCCTATTTAGACAGATATAAATACCCTTCTTTTTTGTTATTCTGAATAACATTGTTTCCGTCTACTGATTTATAAGTCACGATATAGAAATAGGTTCCGGTTGGAAGACCTTCAGATTGTCTTATGGTAGTTCTTCCTCTAGAGGTTCCGTCAAACGCATTGGTTGTATTATTGTAGTTGTGAGTTTCAAATACTAATATTCCCCAGCGGTTATAAATTTCTACAGTGTTTTCGGGATAACAAGTTAAATCTCCAATACCGTCGATTACAAAAACATCATTTTTCCCGTCACCATTTGGTGAAAAAGCATTGTGTACTAAGATGTTTTCGCATGCCAATACTTTACAGTCGTCGTTTACTTCCATAGTAAGAAGAATACTTCTTGGGCAATTCTCATCGGTAATTTTATATTCAAATTGATAATTGCCAAGTGCTAAACCATGCGCATTTAGAATATTTCCCTGTAATGCTCTGGTATCGTTTGTGTCGAACCAGGTTCCTGTTATTGGTGTTCCTTCTGGTAATAAATTCGATAAGTTCAATAAGGTAGTATCATCGTTACAGGCCTCACTCGTAATGTTTGATGTGCCATTTGGCGCAACAGTGATAGTGACAATTGCAGTGTCGCAGTTTTCGGCACTTAACTTATCGCAAATGCGATACATGTATGTGTAAGTTCCAGCTGGTGTTAAACTAGATACATTTACATTTCCAGAAGCGTCTATTGTTATATTAGGATCTGTTTTTGCGTTATTATTTCCGCTCAATAATGTAAAGTTTACCAATTGTAATGTTGCAGGAAGCTGTCCTTTTAAGTCATTACTTAAAACATTTCCAACTAAACCAAACGTATTGCATCCAATATTGGCATAATTATCATCGTTAGCATTTACAGGAGAATTAAGAATGGTTACAGTTACGATTGCTGTATCGCAATTTCCTGCATCGGCTTTTTCACAGATTTGATACGTTAAAGTGTAAGTGCCGCCCGGAGCATTCGCCGCTACATCAACAGAACCGTCAGGATTTAGCGTTAAAACTCCTTTTGGATCTGGTGTTACAGTTGTCAGCGTAATATCATTTAAATTAATCGGACTATTATTTAACGTGTCGTTATTTAATACATTGATGATATTAGTAACTCCAGCCGGACCTGTAATAGGCTGAGGCGTATCATCATTTGCAAGAATTACAAATGTTGGTCTGGCAGTACAAAACGGATCTGCCGGCGGATAACTAACAGTAATAGTTTCACTTGGATTTACAGATATCGTTAGGTTAACCGTTGGGCGCAATGATTCGAAACCATCTGGTGCCTGAATCCATTTATTGTTTTCGAAAACCCAGCCTGGCCAGTCTATACCTTTTCCGTTTTCATCAACCACAGCTCCCGGCCATAAAACTCTGCCAGAAAGTGCCAGATTGGTCATAGTAGTTATTACTTTATTTTGAGCATTTGCCCACGCAATTGTTACACCGTTTAATGGTGTAAAATTCACAGGAGTTACTACGTAATCAAGGTAAGGAACATCGTTTACACAAATTGATGCTGCTGTAACAGTCATAACCGGAGCTTCTATTGTAATCGTAACTGTTGCAGTATCACAATTTGAAGTTTCATCGGCTTCGCAAATTTGGTATACTAATGTTAAAGTTCCAACCGGTGCGTTTGGCAGTACATCAACAGAACCGTCAGGATTTAATTGTAAAAACTCATTTGGTGTCACGGTTGTAATAACGACATCAGAAGGAGTTACAATTACACCTTCGAGCGTATCATTAGTTAAAACATTCAATACGTTATGTGTAACATTATTTACACCTGCAACTGGCCCGGCGCTGTCATCATTAGCAGCAATATCTAAGTAAGTTTTACAGCTTACGCCAAAATCAAGATCTAAATGAACTAAATCTTCTGGTGTAACTGCTGCGATTAAACTGCTGGAACTAGTTGTAGAACAAATGGTATGCAATTGTGCTTTACCGGTTTTACCAGTTATTTTTTTATCAGCCAAAGCAGGAAGTGTTTTTACAAGTCCGGTTGCTCCTAATGCCGCTGCAACGGCGTCAAAATTGGCATCTTTTACTAATTTGACAGTATAATCTCCATAAGGATTTACAGTTTCCGGGCGATCTCTCCAGAATCCCTGAATTCCAACAATAACTTCTTCATGATAGCCGTTTGGTCCGTCAATTATAATATTCGGACTAAGAGCATTTCCAAAACCTCCGGCGTTTAATTCGCCCACATTCGAAGGTCCTTGATAGCTTCCGTCACCATTAAAATCAATCCATTCCCAAAGGCTATAATCGATTGATCCGTTTCCGTCAGGAATATTTTTGGTTACGATTCCGTCATTATTGGCATCATACCATTCATCCTGAATTCCGTTGCTGTTTACGTCATACCAAACATAATCTCCCAAAACAGGTAAAGTGGATGATCCGTATTCGAAATCATGTTTTTGGATGATACAATCTTGAAGTGTAGTAAAGAACAAACTCGAATCTACCGGATATAATTGATAAGCGCTGTTTAAATTGGCATCCTGAACCTGAACTAAATAATTTCCTGCAGGCATTCCAGAGAAGCTGTAGCTTCCGTCTTGTCCTGTTAGTTTTAATAATATTGGACCAGTGGTTGGACTTTGCGGAATTAAAGTAACAGGCACATTTGCAATTCCGGTATGAGTGTCAACATTGATAATGCGGCCAGAAATTTTTACAGTATATTCAGGCTGTGTAATGACAACCGTTGCGCTTGCTGTACAATTTTGAGTTTCACTTACAGGAGATGATGCAGTAAGGGTATAAGTACCAGCTGGTAAATTTGTATTTCCTACCACTTCGTTTTTATCATTTCTAATGATAACTGTCGATCCAGGACTATTGGTTACTGAAATTGAACCGTCGTTTCCGTCAAAACAGCTTGTATTTGTGGCAATTCCGCTTACAGAAACTTTGTTTTCAACAGTAAAAGTTTGAACTAATTCAGTTTTATTTCCTGCACAATCAGACAACGTGTACGTTCTGGTTAAAATATACGGACTTCCTTCGCAGCCGCTTCCTTCGTTGTTAGTATCAGAGACTGTAACCGTAACATTTCCGCTGCAATTATCAGCCGCGTCTTTAATATCAGAAGGATTTCCCGCAGGAATTTGTGTAGTGCTTTGTAAATCTGCAATATTTGAAGGAGCAGTTCCTGTTGGCGCTGTAGTATCTCTTACTGTTATTATTTGGGTATGTGAAACTGCATTATTGCTGCAATCACTGGTTTTCCATGTGCGAGTGAGAGTATAATTTGAACCGCATTCGTTTTGAATATCACTTTTTGTCTCCGTAAACACGATTGGTAAATTGCCGTTGCAATTATCAACAGCTTCCATATTGGCTGGTTCTGGAACAGCGTCACAAGAAACTGTAATGTTGCCGGGAAGTTCTCCTGTAAATACTGGAGCTGTTGTATCCTGAATTGTAATCACCTGAGTGAAAGTTTCAGAAGTGTTGCCGCAATCGTCTTTTACAGTCCAAGTGTTAGTATAAGTTCCTGCATTTCCGCACCCTTGTGAAGCTGTAAACTGTCCGCTTACTTTAGTAATATTGGTTACATCAGCATCGCATAAATCTGAAGCTGTTGGAAATAAGGCTTGCGCTGAAGCCAAAGCTTCTGAGTTACTGCATTCAATAGTTTGGTTTAAAGAACCTGCTTGAGTTGTCCAGATTGGAGCAGTTGTATCCTGAATTGTAATCACCTGAGTAAAAGTTTCAGAAGTGTTGCCGCAATCATCTTTTACAGTCCAAGTGTTGGTGTAAGTTCCTGCATTTCCGCATCCTTGCGAAGCTGTAAACTGTCCGCTTACTTTAGTAATATTCGTTAAATCGATATCACAAGCACCAGAAGCAGTTGGAAACAAAGCTTGAGCTGATGCCAAAGCCTGCTGATTACTGCATTCAATAGTTCTGTCTAAAGAACCTGCCTGAGTTGTCCATGTAGGTATACTCGTATCCTGAATCGTAATTACCTGAGTGAATACAGTTGAGGTATTATTGCAGATATCTTTCGCAGTCCAAGTGTTAGTATACGTTCCGGAATTGGCACAATTGCCTACACTGAAAATACCGCTTGTTTTGGTATATGTAACAGTTCCTCCGCAGTTATCAGTAGCAGTCGGCGCTTGGTTTTGAGCCGTTGCTAATCCTGCAGTGTCACTGCATTGTAATGTAACATTTAACGCATTTGAAGCTG
>NZ_JBQEMU010000037.1:0-27702 GCF_052044235.1 Flavobacterium sp. 22659 | reverse complement strand
GTGTTATGACAGTGCCAGTATCGGTTACTATTCCAGCGTTAGATCCACCGTTAATTAATACTGTTACAGGAACACCAATTTATTGTGCTCCTGCGGCAAGTACTACTAGTACAGTTACTGTAACAGTTTCTAATGGAGTTGGAACATTACACTATGAAATACTTTCTCCTGCAAGTGCAGTAGGAAATGTTACTGGTGCTTCTAATGGTATATTTACAGGTTTAACGGCTGGTACTTACATTTTCCAAGTAACAGACGCTAACGGATGTACAGATAAAGCTGCTTATACAGTAGACCCATTAGTAAACATTACAATTGCTGGTCAATTAATAAATGACGTAAGCTGTAATGGAGGTTCAAACGGATCTGTGAAATTTGATGTGGACAACTTTAATGGTGCTTATACAGCAACATTGATAGGAGGTCCAACAACAGGAACACTTACTCAAACAGGAAAAGTAGTTACGTTAACAAACTTACCTGTTGGTAATTATACAGTTGAAGTGGTAGATAATACAACACAGTGTAGAACTTCTGCTTCTGTAGCAGTGACGCAGCCTGCTGTATTAACTTTAACTCAAACAACAAACGTAAATGCAAATTGTAATACAGGTGCTAAAGTGAGCGTAACTGCTGGCGGAGGAACTCCAAATTATATGTATGCATTTATGCCAGGAACAGCAGCTCCAGCGTCAACGGATTATACAAACAGTAATAACGCTGTATTGAATCCTGCAACAAATACAAACTGGAGAGCTTATGTAATTGATTCTAAAGGTTGTGAAACTTTCATTCCAATTACAATTGGAACTGACGCGTTACCATCAGCAGTAACTGCTAATGTAGCAAGCCAGTGTCCAACGACAGCAGGTGAATATACATTCACGGTAACGGTTGGATCAGGTATGGCACCTTACGAATACAGCATCGGAAATGGATTCCAAACGAGCCCAACATTTACAGTAAATGCAGCGGGAACTTACGATGTAACGGTGAGAGATGCTAATGCATGTACAATAACAGTACCAGCTTTAGTTACTATTTCTCCAGCATTACAGCTTGAAGCTTTAGTAACAGCATTACCAAGTTGTACATTAAACAATGGACAAATTAGAGCTACTGCAACAGGAGGTTCTGGAACAGCAAATTACAGATATACTCTAGATGGAGGTGTTATTGTAACAACTACACCAGCAGTATTTAATAATGTTACACCGGGTACACACATAATCCGTGTGAGAGACGTTGTTACTAATTGTGCATTTAATGTAACTGTAGAAGTTGCTCCGGCAACTGTGATTACAGGATTTGCGGTAACAGGTACTCCAGTTTCTTGTAGAGGTGGTTCTGACGGAACTATCACAGCAACTCTGGAACCAAATGCGCCAGGAGTAAATGATAACCCTGTTTATACGTATACATTAACAGGTACCTCATATACAGGTGCAGCGGTAAATAGACCAGCTCAGACAAACAATGTATTTGCTAATCTTGAAGCGGGAGATTATACAGTAACAGTAACTTCAGGAAGAGGCTGCGTTGATTCTGAAGATTTCAGAGTTCTTCAGCCGCAAGTAATTACTGTAGGAGCACCAGTTATTGCTCAATATGGTTGTGCTTCTGGAACAAATACAGCTAATTATGCAACAATCACTGTTAACACAGTTACAGGAGGTTCTGGAAACTACACAACTTACGAGTTCTTTAAGAACGGTGTATCAGTTCAAAGAGGTTCTCAGAATGTTTATACAGAATCTGATTATACAGGAGGTACTTATACTATCAATGTATACGACGATAAAGGATGTATGGGTTCTTCAACAGGAACTATTAGAATTAATCCATTTATCAGCTTAGATGCTGTAAATGTGACTGTAAATGCTCCGATGACTTGTATCTCAAATGAAGATATTACAGTTACGGTAACAAGTACAGGCGGAACACCAGTTCTTTTAAATTATAATGTAGCTGGTACAGATGGTAATACGTACAACCAATCTAACAGCAGTGGAGTTTTCACGGGATTAACGATTGGAAATTATATTATTACAGTTACAAATCCTGTAACAGGTTGTGCTATTCAGAAGATACATTACGTAAATAATGCGAATACTTTTGAAATTAAAGCCGTAGCTGTGAATGGAAAAATCTGTTATGGTACTGCAGATGGAATTGTTGATCTTACTTTTGTCGACAATCAGTTAGATCCAACAAATGATGCAGGAATATTTGATTATGTAATTACTGGTCCTGTTCCTAGTTCAGGAAGATCAACAAATGCAGGTCCTGTTACTATTTCAAACCTAACTGCAGGTCAGTACACTGTACAGGCGACATTAGTTGGAAGACCATACTGTACTGTAACAACGGTGTTCTCTATCGAACAGCCTAATGCACCGTTAAACCTAACGCTTAACAAATCGAATATTACTTGTGTATCTGGAAACAATGATGGTGAGATTTCGGCTTCAGCCACAGGAGGATGGGATACAGATTATCAGTATCAGTTAATGAATGGAACTACGGTTGTTGTAGATTATTCTACTCAATTTACATTCAGCGGATTATCTGCAGGTACTTACACAGTTAATGTGAAAGATGTTAATGATTGTATTGTAAGCGCAAGCGAAACACTAGTTATTCCAACTCCAATTACGGTATCAGCTTCGGCAAATGTATCTGTACTTGCTTGTTATGGTGATGACAGTGGAGTTATTACAGTTGCACAGCCAACAGGCGGACAAGGAAGCAACTACTTGTACACATTAACAGTAGTTTCTGATGATCCGGTTAGCATTGTAGGACCACAAATTGATCCAGTATTTACAGGATTAAAAGCGGGAAGATATGTTGTTACTGTAACAGATGGATACAGCTGTCAAGCGGCTTCAACTGAAATTACAATCAGCAACCCAACAAGAGTAGAAGGAGATGTAAAAGTGACAAGAAATCAAACATGTTTGACTTTATCACAAATTACATTGAGTGCTACAGGTGGAACAGGTTCTTATACATACAGCTTAGACGGAACGACAGTACTAGGTTCGTTTACATCAACTTCTCCTGCAGTATTTGATGTACCAGTTGGAAAATACATGTATTACATTTCAGATACTAATGGATGTACTTCATTTGTAAAAGAAGTTGAGATTCCAGCATTGATTCCGCTTAATCTTGATATTAACACTTCTAGTGCTATAGTGAAATGTAAAGGAGAAGCTACAGCATCTATTCTTGCAGAAGCGATTGGAGGAATTGGTAACTATGTTTACTCATTACTTAACACTTCTGGTGGAATTGTTAGACCAGATCAGGCAGACGGTAGATTTGATGACTTGTTAGTTGGAACTTACAGAGTACGTGTGGTGAGTGGTGATTGTAATTTCACTAGTGACGTAGTTACTATTGCTGAACCGGCAACGCCTATTGATGCCAAGTTTAATCCGCAAAATGTAACTTGTTTTGGAGCAAACAATGGTCAAATAGAAGTAATTGCTTCTGGTGGAACTGGAAAAATACAATATGCAATTTCTCCGGATCTTGATAAATTTGATTCTGTCTTCGTGTTTACTAAATTAGAACCAGGAGAATATCAGATAGTAGTGAAGGATGATAATGGATGTAGTATTGTTGAAACTATTACAATTACACAACCAGAATTACTTAGAGCTTCTGAAATTGCAGGCTCTATAATTCCTGAAATTTGTTCTGGTGACAAAGACGGTGCTTTTGCAATCGAGATTAAAGGAGGTACTGCATCATACAGCGTAAGTTTGGATAATGAAAATGGTCCGTTTACTGCTGGTATAGTTGGTCAAACAGAATTTGAGTTTAATGGGTTATCTGGTGGTAAACATACTGTATATTATAAAGATGCAGTAGGTTGTGAAAACATGATCGATATTATCTTACCAGACGCTGTAACATTAAATCCAACAATCCAGGTAAGCTATGACTGTGTTAATAATCATGCAGCCAACAGAGTTGAAGTTGATCCAGGTTATGCAGATCATAATGAAATTGATTACAGTCTGGATGGTGTTGGAGCGTACCAGCAAAATAACATCTTTGCTGATATAGCACCAGGTAAGCACTTCATTAGAGTGAGACATACAAACGGATGTTCTGCTGATACTGCTGAGTTTGAAATTATTGCTGTTGCTCCATTACAATTAACATTAACCGAAGAAAAAGGTATTTGGAACGTAATTACAGCGTCAGCTGTAGGCGGCGGAGGTGAATATGTATACAGTATTGACGGTGTAAACTTTAGTTCAGAAACTAAATTCAAAATTTACAAAACAGGTACTTATACAATTACAGTTAGAGACAAAAACGGATGTACAGATACGAAAGATTATTACATCGAGTACGTAGACGTTTGTCTTGACAACTACTTTACACCAAACGGTGATGGAGTTAACGATACTTGGGGTCCTGGATGTACAAACATTTACAACCACCTTAAGTTCTCTATCTTCGACAGATACGGTCGTGTAATTGCGAAATACACTTACGGTCAAAAATGGGATGGTAGATACAATGGCGAGGAATTACCTTCAGGTGATTACTGGTATGTTCTTAAACTAAATGACGAGAATGATGGAAGAGAGTTTGTTGGACATTTCACTTTATACAGATAACAAAATAATAGCCCCTATGATGTTATCTAAAAAAATTATTACAATGAAAAAGTTTATTTTATCCTTAGTACTCATGGCTGTAACAACAAGTTACAGCCAAGAGTTAAACCTACCAGTGTTTACTCAGTATTTAGCTGATAACCCTTTTGTACTTTCTCCTGCTTATGCAGGTATTGGAGATAACCTTCGTATTAGAGCCAATGGATTAACACAATGGGTCGGAATTAAAGATGCACCCCAAAACCAGTCTCTTTATGCCGATTTTAGAATCCTGGACCGTTCAGGTGTTGGTATCTCTATGTACAATGATAAAAATGGATACACTAAACAAACAGGAGCCAAAGTCTCTTTTGCACACCACCTTATTTTAGATTATTACGGTGAGCAGTATTTGTCATTTGGTCTTTCGTATAACTTTAATACATTTAGAATTGATATCGATGAGTTTAACAACACAATCGAACACCCAATTCTGGATCCGTCTGTAACAGACAATCGTTATACAACAAATAATAACTTTGATATTAGTGCTTTGTATCGTAACAAAAACTTCTATATCAGTTTTAACGCAAATAACGTTTTAAAGAAAAACACAAACAAATACCGCGGAGTTGAGCCAGACCTGCTTTCAAACTATCAGGTTTATACAGGTATGATTTTCAAAGATGCTGAAAACAGACGTATCGAATACGAACCATCTATTTACTACCAGTATTTTGCGAGTGATAAACGTTCTACTACCGATTTTAACTTCAAATACAGAAGATACAATCGTTACGAAGATTACTATTGGATTGGAGTTTCGTATCGTTTCCTAAACGACCAGTTTCCAAAACCTTTATCAGTTGGGCCAATGGCTGGATTCATGAAATCTAAATTCTATTTTGGATATTCATATCAGGTTATGTTTAACGATTTGGGAGCCTACAATACAGGTACGCATGTCGTAACTATTGGATTTGATTTCTTACAATCGATTAGTAACTGTCCTTGTACGCAAAGTCCGGTTCACGATTAATAATTACAATTAAAAACTTACTGTAGATCAAATACAGTAAGTTTTTATATTTTAAAGAAGATCGATTTTTTTCTTTATTTCCTAAATTTTTGTTTTTTTTCAGTGTTTACATCGTTTTCGTTGTAATGATGCACTATTTTTCGTTTTTTTCGAATTTAACACAAGCCGAAATGTTCTATATTTGTTTTTCTTTCAAAAAAACTAAAAAATTATCAAATGAAAACTCTAAACGATTTCGACTTTAAAAATAAAAAGGCAATTATCCGTGTTGATTTTAATGTGCCGTTAGATGAAAATTTTAATGTAACAGATACAACACGTATTGAAGCTGCAAAACCAACTATCGATGCTATTTTAGCTCAGGGCGGGAGTGTAATTTTAATGTCACATTTAGGAAGACCAAAAGGTGCCGAAGAAAAATACTCTTTGAAACATATTTTAAAAACAGCTTCTGAAATTTTAGGCGTTCAGGTTAAGTTTGCTGAAAACTGCATTGGAGAACCAGCTCAGACAGCAGCTAAAAACCTGCAGCCAGGAGAAGTTTTATTATTAGAAAATTTACGTTTTCATGCTGAGGAAGAAGCAGGAGATGTTGCTTTCGCAAAAGAATTAGCTTCACTAGGAGATATCTATGTGAATGATGCTTTTGGAACAGCACACAGAGCACACGCTTCAACAACAATTATTGCACAGTTTTTTCCAAACGATAAATGTTTTGGAACTTTATTGGCAAAAGAAATTGACAGTTTAAACAAAGTACTTAAAAACAGCGAAAAACCTGTTACTGCAGTTTTAGGAGGATCTAAAGTTTCTTCAAAAATTACAGTTATTGAGAATATCTTAGACAAAGTAGACCACATGATTATTGGTGGTGGAATGACTTTTACGTTCATTAAAGCACAAGGCGGAAAAATTGGTGAGTCAATCTGCGAAGATGACAAACTAGATTTAGCACTTGAAATTTTGAGATTAGCAAAAGAGAAAAATGTACAGGTGCACATTCCTGTTGATGTTGTAGCTGCTGACGATTTTTCAAATACAGCAAATACACAAATTGTAGACGTAACTGCAATTCCTGATGGATGGCAGGGTCTTGATGCAGGTCCAAAATCTTTAGAGAACTTCAAAAAAGTTATTTTAGAGTCAAAAACAATTCTTTGGAATGGTCCATTAGGAGTTTTTGAAATGGAAACTTTCTCAAAAGGAACTATCGCTTTAGGTGATTTTATTGCAGAAGCAACTAAAAATGGAGCATTTTCTCTAGTAGGAGGAGGTGATTCTGTTGCAGCAGTAAAACAGTTCGGATTTGAAGATAAAATGAGCTATGTATCTACTGGCGGCGGGGCTATGCTGGAAATGTTAGAAGGAAAAGTTTTACCTGGAATTGCTGCAATTTTAGACTAAAATATCACAATTAACATTTTTTTGCATATTTTTAATGCATAAACTCTTTAAGTTTGCAAAAATACAAGTCCTGTAATTGTTTGAATTATAGAATTTTAAAAAAATGTTATATGATTGTAAAGAAAATCTCCTTAGTGGTTGCCGCTTTGTTTTCGATGTCGATGTTTGCGCAGGAAACTGCAGAACATTCAAAGGAAATAAAGCCAGAAGTAAAGTTGTCCTATTTAGATTCTATTAAAAGCACATTCAAAAAAGACGATCTTGCTTCAAAAGTAGACAGTCTTTGGATGAATGAGTTAGTAAGCTTAGACATCTATGATGATTTGACAAAAGATATTCAAACCATTAATAAGGATGTGACAGTAGACGAAGAACTGCCAACAGAGCTTTTAAAACAGCGTTTGGCAGCAATGAATGCTAAATCTCCTTTTGAGATAGAATACAATCAAGGATTAGAAAATATAATAAAGTCATTCCTTAAGAATCGTAAAAAATCGTTTTCTCGATTAATGGCTTTATCAGAATACTACTTTCCAATATTCGAGGAAACTTTCGCTAAAGAAAAAATCCCATTGGAAATAAAATATTTAGCCGTTGTAGAATCTGCTTTAAACCCTAAAGCAGTTTCTAAAATGGGCGCCACGGGACTTTGGCAGTTTATGTACGGAACCGGAAAACAATACGCTTTAAAAATCGATTCTTATATCGATGAAAGAAGCGACCCTCTTAAAGCTACTGCTGCATGCTCAGATTATATGACCAGAATGTTCAGCGTTTTTAACGACTGGGAATTAGTTTTAGCATCTTACAACTCAGGACCAGGAAACGTTACAAAAGCAATTCGCCGTTCTGGAGGTAAAACAGGATACTGGGATATTCGTAATTATCTTCCAAAAGAAACACAAGGATACGTTCCGGCATTTTATGCTACTATGTACCTTTTCGAATACCACAAAGAACACGGAATCAATCCGGAAAGAGCAGTGGTTAAAAACTTTGAAACAGATACTGTTGGAATCAAAAATCAAATCTCATTTAAACAGTTAGCAGATTTATTAGATATGCCGCAATCGCAGCTGCAGCTTTTAAATCCATCTTATAAACTGAATATAGTGCCGGCTTATCATGGGGAAATGAATTTCCTTCGTCTGCCAAAAGATAAAATTGCAGCATTTGTTTCAAACGAAGATAAAATTTATGCTTATGTTGAACATGAGTCTCTGGTTAAAACAATTCCAACCCGTTTAGCAGCTAAAATTGCTCCAAAAGGAAAACCAGTTAGAGAAGCTGTAGAATCTTCAAAAGACATTCAGTTTTATAAAGTTAGAAAAGGAGACAACTTAGGAACAATTGCAGATAAGTACAATGTAAATATTTCAGATTTAAAAAAATGGAATAATCTTAAAACAAATGCAATAGCATTAGGAAAAACCTTAAAAATTAAATCAGATATAGATGCCTCGGCAAAAGTGGTTAAAGAACCTAAATCTATACCTGCAATCGAGAAAAATACAGAAGAAGCAATTGCTTCTAACGATGATAAAGATAAAGTTTCAATTCAAACTGTAGAGTACGTTGTTGCTGCCGGAGACAATTTAGGAAGCATTGCTAAAAAATTCGGTACGACTATTGCGGACTTAAAAGAATTAAATGATCTTACGACTAATAATATTGGTTTAGGAAAAACATTAGTAGTTTCTAAAATCGTTACAGAGATTCAAGAGCCTGTTACAACGGCTATTGCTTCAAACTCTGTAGACGCTTTCAAGAAAAAAGCTCCATCGGCTAAAAGTGCAAGCGAAGATTATTACGTAAAAAAAGGTGATTCTTTGTACAGTATTTCTAAAAAATATCCTGGAGTAACAATTTCAGATATTAAAAAATGGAATGGTATTAAAGATGAAGATATTAAACCGGGAATGAAACTTAAAATAAACGGATAATAAAAAAATCTTATTTAAATTTGGGTTTTATTTCATTAAATCAAAAAAATGAATAAAACCCATTTTTTATTTCTAATACTTCCGTTTCTGTTGATTTCTTGTTTAAAATCAGACAAGCAGTCGCAGCCCGTTTCCGGGAAAACAAATACCATTTCCATAATTATCGACGATCAATTATGGTATGGAGAAGTTGGTGATACCATTCGAAATAAATTCGCCTCTCCTGTTTTAGGTCTAACTCAGGAAGAACCACTCTTTACAATTAATCAATATCCTGCCAAACTTCTGGAAGGATTTGTAACCGACAGCCGAAGCATTATTGTAGTAAAAAAAACAGCAAACGAAAAGTTTGAAATTACCCACAGTAAAGCTTTACCTCACAACACATTTCGCATTTACGGAAAATCTATAGACGATATTATCTGCAGTATCGAATTAAATTCGGCACAGATTATCAAAATGATCCGCGATGCCGAAATCGAAAAAATTCAGGAAGATAACAGCAAATCGCTTTTAAATCCTGCTGTTATAAAAAACAAATTTCACATCGATATTCAAATTCCAACAGGATATGAATATGTCTTGCACAAGAAAAACTTTATCTGGCTGAAAAAAGACATTATTAGCGGCAACACCAGTTTATTGATATACCAAATTCCATTGCACAATTTTAAAACAAAAGGCAATGTTGTGGGCAATATTATCAAAATGAGGGATTCTGTTGGCCGTTACATTAAAGGGCGTGAACCAAACACACCCATGATTACCGGCGAAGCTTATGCGCCTTATTTTTCTGCCACTCATTTAGACGATAAAGAAGCTTTTGAGACCAAAGGTACATGGGAGCTGAAAAATGACTTTATGGCCGGTCCTTTTATTAATTACGCTATTGTTGATCCTCTTTATAACCGAATCCTCGTTATTGAAGGATTTTGCTATTCTCCCTCAAATCAGGAACGCGACCTAATGCTCGATCTCGAAGCAATTATAAAATCAGTAAAAATAGACAAGCGATAAAAATATGTATCAGGTTTTCGAACTGCAGCAACCTGAAACTTGAAACTTGAAACTTGAAACTTTTCAGTTAATATATTTCTTACTTTTGTTTTTATAACAAACATAAAAACAAAGACTTATGAAAAAATTAACCACAGCATTAGTACTGTTTGCAATGTGTTTTGTTTCTTGTAAAAAAGAAATAAAGACAGAAACAATAACAGAAAAAGATTCAGATACTGTAAAAACAGAACAAGCTGAAGCAGAACCAGTCTTAGACTCAGCAGCACAAATGAAAGCCTGGCAGGCTTATGCGACTCCGGGAAACCCGCACAAATTAATGGCAGACGAAGTGGGAACCTGGAACTGCGATATGACATTTTGGTCTGAAGCAAACGGAAAACCAGAAAAAGCAGCTTCAGTAGCAGTTATTAGAATGATTTTGGGCGGACGCTATCAGGAAGCCGATTATAAAGGAACCATGATGGGACAGCCGTTTGAAGGCAAAAGCACTTTGGCCTACAACAATGCCAGTCAGGAATACACTACGACCTTTATAGATAATATGGGAACCGGAATGATGGTGGCAATGGGAAAATACGATGAGAAAACCAAAAGCATGGAATTAAAAGGCGAAATGGTTAACCCGTTAAACGGAAAGAAAACACCTTACAGAGAAGTTTATACTATTGTTGATCCCACAACTCGAAAAATGGAAATGTTCGATGTAAAAAATGGAACAGAATATAAAAGCATGGAAATCATCATGAAGAAAAAATGATGTGCTGTTTACTAGAAAAATCAAAAATCCCGATCGCATTTTACGATCGGGATTTTTAATTTTTAAGGGTTTTTATATTGAGCAACAATGTTGCAATAAGTAATTTTGTGCTTTTTAGTTTTTCTTTATTTTTTGTATATAAAACATTTATATACAATCAAGTAATAACTATTGTTTAAAGTATTGGTTAAGACAAAATAGAATTTGAAAATCTCAATACAATTAGAATGATGGTCTAAATTTTCGTGATCAAAAACTCAACCCGCCGATCGTAATTATCGCCCATTCTTAAAGGAAATTTATTCCCGCAGCCTTGATACCGCATTCTGTTTTTAGAAACTTTTTTAGAACTCAGGTAATTAAAAACGGTTTTTGCACGGTTCCATGAAAGCCTTCTTTCTTTGGTGTCTTTATCAATTCCGTCACTGTAAATTTCGGGAGTGCAGCAAACGTGGCCGCGTATTTCAAATTGTATGTTTTTTTGCTTTAAAAGAGTCAGTGCAATTTTATCCAGTTCCTTTTTAGAATGATTAGTGAGTCTGGAACTTCCCATGTCAAACAAAATGCTTTCAAGATATATTTTGTCGCCAACCTTTAATTTGTCTTTAAAAGAAGAGTAAATGTCTTTTCCAAAACTGTTGCGTTTTACTACAATCAAATCAACGCGTCTGTTGCGTAATCGGGTTTCATAAAGATTTTCGACTGTATCAGGCCTTACCACAACACGGCCTTTTCCTTCAAGAATAACAATTTTACTTTCCTTAAACCCTGATGAAACTAATAAATTTTGTATCGTATTAACCCGGTCGTGAGACAAACGAAAATTATAATCGTCAGTACCGCGGTCATCACAGTAACCATAAATTTGTATAGATTCAACTTTTGCCGTGTCTATCGATTTTATAAAATTATTTACAACTTTGCTCTGCGATTCAGTAAGATTGTATTTGTCGAAATCAAAATATACTGTTTCGATTGGTTTTTGCTGTGCCGCTAAATTGTAAATAATAAACAAAAAAAGGACCCGGGAAAGTTTCATTTTCTACATTTTTAAAATCGTTTTATATTCAGTTTGATTATTTAATACGTTTACTGCTCTCTTAATTTCTGAATTGTTCTTAATGTAAAATTGATACAAACCTTCCTGGTATTGGTATCTTTTAATAAGCTCTTCCTGAATTAAACCTCTAATTTCTTTTTGGTTTTTGTCAAGGAGCGTATTCTCACTTTTCTCTAATGCGGCTAATAATTGTTGATATTCGGGAGCAATAGTCTCGTCAATTTTTTCATTTTTGGCTGCTGCCAAAGTATTTTTTAAAGCAACTTCAGTTTCGGTATCAAAACTAATTTTGTTCGCTTTTAAATATTGTTTGAAAGCCGAATAATCAGCATCAGTAACAACGGGTATTTTTTCGCCCAGATTTGGGTTTTTATAGTAATAAGATGTTGCGTAGTCAAATATCCCGTCATTTTTCAACAGAGCGGTCGTAATGGGGCTCATTTTGGCTTCTTCAAGTTCAATGTCCGGTAAAACACCGCCGCCGTCATAAACCGTTCTTCCTTTTCGGGTTTTAAAAGCATTAAAATTTTTGGCATCTGTTTTTTGGGCAACACCGTTTTTATCTTTGTGCGCATAATCAAGTGCCTGTATGCATCGTCCGGATGGAGTGTAGTAACGGGAAATCGTAACCTTTAACTGAGTTCCGTAAGTCAAATCAACTGAGCGCTGTACTAAACCTTTACCAAAACTTCTGCTTCCTAAAACTACAGCACGGTCTAGATCCTGCAAAGCCCCCGAAACAATTTCAGATGCCGATGCACTTCTTCCATTTACCAAAATAGCAAGCGGAATCTGAGTATCAATTGGTTCTTTTGTTGTTTTATAAGTATTATTGTGTTTTTCAATTCTTGATTTTGTCGTTACAATAACTTCATTTTTTGGAACAAACAAATTACAAATATCAATAGCTTCATTTAAAAGTCCGCCCGGATTACCTCTTAAATCCAGAACAATTTGAGTGGCACCGTCAGCTTTTAATTTTTCCAATGCGTCTTTAACTTCGGCAGAAGCCTTTCTGCTAAAATGTGCCAGAACGATATATCCGGTTTTGTCATCGATTTTTCCATAAAACGGAACCGATTTAATATCGACTTCGTCTAAAACCAATTCTGTTGTGTACGTTTTTCCCTGACGCAGGTATTTTATTGAGATCTTTGTGTTTTTAGTTCCTTTCAGTAATTGCGAAGCATCATCTTTAAAATCAGCAATTAAAACATCGCCAATTTGTATAATTTCGTCACCTGCTTTTAATCCTGCTTTGTCTGCCGGATAATTTTTATAAGGTTCGCGAACAATCAATCGGTCTTTTTTGCGGGCAATCATGGCGCCAATTCCGGTATATTCTCCCGTATTGTTGATTTTAAAATTTACAACATCCTGTTCGTTAAAATAAACCGTGTACGGGTCCAAACTTCCCAGCATGCTTTTTATGGCTTTGTCCATCAAATCTCCCGGATTGGTTTCGTCTACATAATTTGTGTTTACGGCTTTGAATAAGGTTGTGAAGATTTCAATTTGCTTGGCAATCTCAAAAAAGTCCTCTTTGAAACTGGTTCCAATAAATAAAAAACCTGCAGCAGCAGCTGGTATAATGAATTTCTTTTTGAAATAACGATTCATGATTGTTGTTTTTTTCTTTTAAATCTTTTTCTAATAAAATAGGCTAATACACAAAATATAATAATAAACGGCCAAACGCTGATCAGCGAAATTAAGAAATCAGATAAACTAAAGAATCCTGATTTTACTGCTGTCCAGATTTTTGAACCGTAGGATATTTTTACACCTTCTTTTTCGGCGGTTGTTTTGTAAAATTCTATGGTAACAGTGCTTTCAGAAACACGGCTCTGCAAATATTTTAATTGGCCTTCTTTGGCTTCTATTTCCTCGCGAATAACTGAAATTTGTTTTTCAATTTCTAAAATCTCACTCACTTTAGCCGCTTTCTGCAAAATTTGAAGATAACGTTCTTCAAGTTTTTTCTTAGTGTTTAATCTTGAAGTTAAATCTATAAATTGCTCTGTAACATCCTGTGCAGAAATATTTTTAATTTCAAAATACGATACACCTTTTGAAATATCATTTATAAAACGGTCAAAATTCTGACTTGGTACTTTTACGGTAAGGTTTCTAAAAACGGTTCCATAATCTTTTCCTTCAGAATCGTTTATAATTGTGGCTTTGCCAGCCGTAACCGCTTTTTGAATTTGATTGAAAGTATTTTCTAAATCATCGGTTTCAAATCGTAAAGTGGCTTCTTTAATGATTTTCTGTTCTATTTTTGGCGCAGACAAATCCGGATTGCGATCATAAGAATCAGATTCTGCATTTACATTTGCATTTACATTTGCTTTTGCAGGTAATTTTACAGCAGAAATCATCATCGATTCATTCTGCGGTTCATTAGATTTACTGCATCCGGAAAAAATCAGAAAGAAAACAGACAAAAAGAAAATATTTCGCATAAAATTTCAATTTAAAGCTAAAACTACGATTTTTTTATCTAATCTGATTAATTATCTTACCTTTTGAGAGTCAGGGCTTAGTTCTCTTTTTCAGAATCTGCGGGTTTGTTAATCTGCAGTACAAATTTCTCAAACAGCTGAATTGTTTTAGTATTAATTTCTTGATAAGACAATCGGTCTTTTGACTGATAAAAAAGCATGAAAGAATACGGCTTATCGAGATTATCGAGAAGCAAATGTTTGTTAAGCCTGTAAGTTTCTCTTAAAACTCTTTTGAAATAATTTCTGTCAACTGCTTTTTTAAAGTATTTCTTAGAAACTGAAACGCCCACTTTAGTATTTCCCTGATATGCTTCTTCCGCCTGACGGTAAACCAAACGAAGCGGATACTTTGAAACCGATTTCCCTTCAGAAAACAGTAATCCAATCGTTGTTTTGCTCTTTAAGCGTTCATTTTTAGGGTATGTGAAGTTCATTTAATTCAGAAAAAAGTTGCAATTTCAAGGGCAAAGGTACAATTAAACCATAAAAACGGTTATTGTTTTCAAATTTTATACCGCTAAAAATATATTTACTACTTTTGGCGTTAAATTTTTTCAAGCATGCAAAAGATAATTTCATATCCAATATCGGTAATTTATTATTTATGTTTTGGATTTTGTCTGGCAGTTTTTCACCCAATACAGTGGATCTGCCTTAATCTTTTTGGATATCAGGCACACAAAAAAAGTGTCGATTATTTAAATTTCTGTCTTTTAAGATGCACCAACCTTGTTGGAACTACTTATAAAGTTACAGGCGTAGAGACTATTCCTAGTGGTGTTCCCATTATTTTTGTTGCCAATCACCAAAGTATGTACGATATCGTGGCAATGATTTGGTACTTTAGACGTTTTCATTGTAAATTTGTAAGTAAGAAGGAGTTAGGAAGCGGAATTCCAAGTGTATCTTTTAATTTACGCCACGGAGGTTCTGTTTTAATTGACCGTAAAGACCCTAAACAAGCGATTCCTGTAATCAAAGGCTTGTCTGAATATATAGAAAAAAACACTAGATCTGCAGTAATTTTTCCGGAAGGAACCCGCAGTAAAACCGGGAAACCAAAAGAATTCGCTCAAAGCGGTTTAAAAATCTTATGTAAATATGCGCCATCAGCGTATGTAGTACCTGTCAGCATCAATAATTCATGGAAGATGGTTCGTTACGGAATGTTTCCGGTAGGTTTAGGAAACCATCTGACCTTTACAGCTCACGAAGCGCTTGCTGTAAAAGATTATAAGTTCGAAGAATTAATGGAAATTACTGAAAAAGCAGTAAAAGAAGGAGTAAATGAGTATAAACAGGTTTAAGTTTTAGTCCGAGCTGAAACGTACAACCCAAATTTAAAATAAGTAATGTCTATAAAAAACATTCGATTAGAAGTGATGCAGTTTTTGGAAAAAAACGTGGACAGCTTCGTTGAACAGTATTTAATTCCGGTGGAAAAAATTTGGCAGCCGTCAGATTTCCTGCCTAATTCTGAAGGAGAAAACTTCTTTGAGGAGGTTAAGGAACTACGCGAAATTGCGAAAGAACTTCCATACGATTTCTGGGTAACACTTGTAGGTGATACAATTACCGAAGAAGCTTTGCCAACATACGAGTCTTGGTTAATGGATGTAGAAGGAGTAGATCAGGTGGAAAACGGCGGTAATGGATGGTCTAAATGGATCAGACAATGGACCGGTGAAGAAAACCGCCACGGTGATCTTTTAAATAAATACTTGTATTTGTCTGGTCGTGTTAACATGCGTGAAATCGAAATGACAACACAGCATTTAATTAACGACGGTTTTGATATTGGAACTGGAACTGACCCATACAAAAACTTTGTATACACTAGTTTTCAGGAATTAGCAACTTATGTTTCTCACAACAGAGTATCGCAGATTGCGAAAAAATTTGGAGATAACAAGCTGTCTAAAATGTGTAAAATGATTGCAGGTGACGAAATGCGTCATCACCATGCATACAGTGAATTTGTAACCAGAATTTTCCAGGTTGATCCTAGCGAAATGATGCTGGCTTTTCAATACATGATGAAACAGAAAATCGTTATGCCGGCTCACTTTTTAAGAGAATCAGGTCAAAAGATCAGTTCTGCTTTTGAACAGTTTTCTGATTCTGCACAGCGTATTGGAGTTTACACGGCTACTGATTATGTTGAAATTATGCAGAAGTTAATCAACAAATGGGAAATTGATAAAATCTCGAACTTAACAGACGAAGCCGAAAAAGCACGTGATTACTTAATGAAATTACCAGCCCGTATGGCTAAAATTTCAGAAAGAATTGTAATTCCACAAGAGCCACACATCTTTAAATGGGTAGAACCGGCTAGATTGTAGATTTTAGATTGCAGATTTTAGATTTAAAATTGAAATTGATTTTTGATATTGATATTGAAATTGATTTTTGCTATTGATATTGAAATTGCCATTGCCATTGAAATTGATTTTTGCAATTGAAATTGATTTTTGCCATTGCCATTGATATTGCTATTGCCATTGAAATTGATTTTTGCAATTGATATAGAAAACATTGTTGATTGTTGAAGTTTAAAAGCTTTAACAATCAACATTTTTTATTTAAACTATAAAAAATACCAGTGTAAATCTGCTGCATCAGTAAAATCAGTGCGCCATTTCACCACAAAACAAAATATTTATGAATAATTCTGAACTTATAATTAAAACAATCGCTTTTGTAAAAGAGAAATTAGACGATGCCGAAGGCGGACACGACTGGTTTCATATCGAACGTGTTTACAAAAATGCTCTTTTAATTGCCGGTGACACCAACTGCGATCTTACTATTGTTCAGTTAGGTGCTTTACTGCATGATATTGCCGACAGCAAATTTCATAACGGAGACGAAACCATTGGCCCAAAAACAGCACGCTTGTTTTTAGAGTCAGAAAATGTTTCAGAAGACATTATCCTTCATGTGGTTAATATCATTGAAAATATCTCTTATAAAGGCGGAAATTTTGAAAAGAAATTCTCATCTGTCGAGTTAGATGTTGTTCAGGATGCCGACCGCTTAGATGCAATAGGCGCAATTGGGATTGCAAGAGCGTTTAATTATGGCGGATTTAAAAACAGAACTCTGTACAACCCCGAAATTGCCCCGGTAACTAATATGACCAAAGAGGAGTATAAAAAGAATAATGCTCCAACAATTAATCATTTCTATGAAAAGCTTTTACTTTTAAAAGATAAAATGAATACCGAAAAAGGAAAACAAATTGCCTCAGAACGCCATCATTTTATGGAATTATTCCTTGCTCAGTTCTATGCAGAGTGGGAAGGATTAAAATAAGCTTTGTTCTTTTATAAATAAAAAAACGGTTTCATATTCTGAGACCGTTTTTGTTTTCAAACGTTTATTGGATATAATACCCTGTAATTAACCTTTTAAAAGGGACATTATCCCAAAAGCACATAAGAAGCCTATTGAAAACCATAGTAATCTGGCAACCCTGTTGTCTCTTACTATTTCTTGTTTTTCGAACTTTGTCATTGTTTAGATAGTTTTTTTACATTGCAAAATTAAATTGTGTAAAACACAAAAACAGGCTGTAGAAGTTTTTTTAGCATTAAAAAAAGACATTTTTATGCCTAATTATCGCTGATTAAGAATACACAAGCTTTATAAAGGAAAATCTCTATGAAGCTTGTGTTTATAAATTCGTTTAGATAGACTTTGTAAAAATTAAACTAGTCTGTAACCAGTGTTCCCAATAAGGTTGAAAAAGCAGTAGTAGGATTTCCGTCAGAATCTTTACTGATATAAAGTCCCACATAGCTGCCGCCATTAGTTTGGTCCGGTGTTCTGGCCTGAACAGAGATGCTGTAGGTTGTTCCTTCTGTTACCGGTATCTGGCAGTAAATAGTGGTAGTGGCTGGAAAGAGATCTGTTTTATTGGCAAAAGTAGAAACAGGTGCTGTAGTAATTAAAGAAGAACCATACCCAATAGGTGTTCCGTCTACCATAACTGCCATTTCGGTTTTAACCACTGTTGGGCTTTTGGTAAGAAAAATATCCGGAACGGTAGAAATTAAATTGGCCTCAAGATACAATACCCCCGTAACAGGAGCAGTGTAAGGAATGTTTTCCATTCTGGAAACAGGATTAAAAGCCGCAGAGTTAAATTTTGAATTTTGATCTGCCCTAATGAAAAACTGGAACATGGTGGCACCTTTAATTCTCATTAAAGGTTTCCAGATTACGTTTCCGTTTGCATCGGTAGAAACCGCTATATCATCTTTCTGCGGCAGTGAGGCATCTGTACCTTTTGGTATTTGTGCCTCAACCATAGTAGTTTTAGAGGTAGTCTCGTCTATAGACAAGGCATTGCTTCCTAAAAGCGAATTGTAAATGCCAAAAGTGCCGTTGTCTTTTTTTAATGAAAAATAATTAGTGCTAATGCCGTTTTGATCTAAAAATTGGGCTTCTTTTTTAATATTAATATCAGCTATATTACTAATATCATTATTGTTTAAATTTAAGGTTGTAGTGGCGGTATGGTTTCCTAAATTATCGCCCGGCGGGCTGAGATTTATATTTACTTTTTCGCCGTATGGGCTTAGTACGGTTTTAATTTGTGCAGACATAAAGGTACTGCTGAGTACGAGTAATAATGCTATTTTTTTCATAATAATTTTATCTTAATGAGTTATATAAAGCGGGCAGAAAAGAAATAAGAATTTGTTAGAGTCGCAAAAAATTTGTAAAAAATGGTTTCTGCCCGGCTTTGTGTATTAAATTTCTTTAAAGATGCTTTTTGTAAAAAGTATACTAGTCTGCAACTAGAGTTGCTTGCATTCTTGAGAGATAAAATTTATCTGTTCTATCTGTTGGGACATATGTGCCAACATAATTGAATGGAAGAGCAGCACTATCTGTATAATCTGCGACACGGGCCATAACTGTAAAAATGTAGCTTTGTCCTTCAATTACGGGATACTCGCAATAGAGATTCGTAGAAGTAGGATGATAATTCGTTTTATTTGCATAGGCCGAAGTGGCTCCTGTTGTAATAAAAGAAACACCATAAGCAAACGGTATGGGTACTCCATTTACTGCAATAACCATTTCGGTTTTAATAGATGTTGGCGTTGTATAGGCAAGCATAATGAAATTAATCATAGCAGCTTTAATATAGAGTACTCCTGTAGCAGGTGCAGTTAAACGCATGCTAAAATTACCAATAGGAGTGAAAGTTGAGGTATTGATTTTTGTAAAGTCTGTAGTGTAGATTTGAGTGATGTCAGTTGTAGCGCCTTTTACTTTGTATAAAGGTTTCCAGGTTACATTTCCATTGGTATCACCAGCAACCGCTACAAAACTTTTATCTGGTGTTGAGGCAGGCGAATCTGCTCCTCTTGTTATTTGTGCACTTACTACCGTAGTTTTAGAGCTGGTTTCGTTTATAGATAAGGCATTGGCTCCAGCGCTTGAATTGTAAATACCAAAAGTACCGTTGTTTTTGTTTACGGTAAAAGTATTACTGTTGGTCGTATTGGTGTCAAAAAACTGCGCGTCTTTTTTAATAAAAGCAGTGGCGGCGCTGCTAATATCGTGTGTATCGAGATTTAATGTTGTGGTGGCAGTATGGTTTCCTAAATTGTCGCCGCCGGCATTCGGGTCTATAGTTATCCTTTCTCCATTAATCGTAACTAAGGTTTTGGTCTGCGCACACATTAGGCCGCAGTTGAGTACTATGAGTAATGCTATTTTTTTCATAATAAGTTTATATAAATGATTTATTTAAAACGGACAAAAGTATTTTGAACCGTTTTTGTGTAAGAGTATTTAAAAGCTGCTAAGCAGTAAAAAAGGCATTTTTAATCTCTAAGAAATTCTTCAAAAAAACTAAAAACATTTCACTTGTTAATTAACAAAATAGTCTGGATCTGTGACTAGAGTTCCCATTAGCGTTGAATAGGTCGTAACAGAGCCGTTTGTATAATTTCCTACAGCACTGCCCACACCGGCAGTCGTGGTATCTCCTGTTTTGGCCAGAACCGTAAAGGTGTACGTTTCTCCTTCTGTTACGGGCATTTGGGACATAATGGTGGTAACAGCAGGAAAGTTTCCGCCGCCGTTAGTAAAAGCCGAAGGCAGTGCTGTTGTAATGGTAGATGCACCGCTTCCAATGATATCGCTTCCCCACGAAGCCGTTACGGTAATATGCATTTCGGTTTTAACAGAGGTTGGGGTTTTGGTTACCACACCGTTTGGAATTATACTATACAAATTAGCACATAGGTTTAGGACTCCTGTAGCGGGTGCTGTATAGGTGGCCGTTAAACCGGGAACCTCGTTAAACGCGGCTGCATTGTATTGAGAGCTGCCTGTACTGTAGTTAAGGAACTGAAAGGTTAGTGCATTTTTAACTTTAACTAAAGGTGTCCAGGCTGTGTTTCCATTTGTATCTGTAGATGTCAGCACATTGTCTTTTTGAGGCAATGATCCGTCTGTACCTTTTGTTATCTGCGTTGTAACAAATGTAGTTTTAGAACTTGTTTCGCTTATTGATAAAGCATTGCCGGCCGTTAGCGAATTGTAAATTCCAAAATTGGCATTGTTTTTATTTAAAGAAAAATAATTACTGTTTCCTGCATTTTTATCTAACAGCCGGGCTTCTTTTTTTACAAAAATGGTTGAGACATTATCGATGTTGTTGTTATTCAAATTTAATGTCGTTGTAGCAGTATGATTTCCTAAATTATCACCAATCCCGTTAGGGTTAATGGTTACTTTTTCTCCATATACAGTAACTACTGTTTTAGTCTGCGCAGACATAAAGCCGTAGTTAAATAATAATAATAGTGCAATTTTTCTCATAGTAAAAGTTTATCTATATAGTTAAAATTAAAAGTGCACAAAATTATCTCGAATCATTTCGCTTAATGACCCGTAAAAGTTTTATAAGTATTAAAAAAAGACATTTTTTACTTTTTAAGATATCTTCTAAAAAAAAACTGCTTCATAGAATTACCTATGAAGCAGCTTTTTTTAATTGTTAATTGTTAATTGTTAATTGTTAATTGTGAATTATTAATTGATAATTGATAATTGATAATTGATAATTGATAATTGTGAATTCTTAGAACCTTAGCACCTTAGAAAAAAAAACTAACTGCACCCGCAGTTTCCGTCGCCGCAGTCTTTTTTCTTTTTTGATTTCCAAAAGAACTTTCTGATCAAAAAAGCAACGGCAATACCTAATATAGAAAAGGCAATAATTTCTTGCACCATGACATTTTACTTTAAAAATTGATACGCTATAAGCGCCGAAATGTAAGCCAGACCAGTCATAAAAAACAACTGCATAACAGGCCATTTCCATGAATTGGTTTCTTTTTTGGTAATTGCTAATGTACTGGCGCACTGCATGGCAAAGGCATAAAAGAGCAATAACGAAATACCGGTTGCAAAGTTAAATATCTTTTCGCCTGTTTCGGGATTTACTTCTTTCTGCATTCGGCTTTTAATAGTCGATTCGTTATCGCTGTCTCCCACACTGTAAATCGTGGCTAGTGTTCCCACTAAAACCTCACGCGCTGCAAACGAACTGATAATGGCAATTCCTATTTTCCAGTCGTAACCCAAAGGAGAAATTACAGGCTCAATAGCTTTACCCATAATCCCGATATAAGAGTTTTCTATTTTTTGAGAAGCTACTTCGTTCTCAAACTGAGTTTCGTCTAAAGTAGTATTGGCAAATCTTTCTTTTACAATAGTCTCAGCATCATTAAATTCTTTTCCGGGACCAAATGAAGCCAAAAACCATAAAATAACCGATATTGCTAAGATAATTTTACCTGCACCCAAAACGAAAGCTTTGGTTTTCTCTACCACATTAATTCCAACATTCTTTAAAAGCGGTAATTTATAACTTGGCATTTCGACAACGAAATACGTTTTTGAGTTGAGCTTTAAAACTTTATTTAAAATATAAGCCGAAATTATCGCGGCTACGAATCCTAACAGATACAGTAACATCAAGGATAATCCCTGAAGATTTAAAAATCCAAGAACTCGTTTATTTGGGATTACCAATGAAATCATAATGGCATAAACGGGTAATCTTGCCGAGCAAGTCGTGAATGGCGTTACTAAGATCGTAATTAGGCGTTCTTTCCAGTTCTCGATATTTCGGGTTGCCATAATAGCCGGAATAGCACAAGCCGTTCCTGAAATTAAAGGCACAACGCTTTTTCCCGAAAGACCAAATTTGCGCATTATTTTATCCATCAAAAATACCACACGGCTCATATAACCGCTTTCTTCTAAAATGGAAATGAATAAAAACAAAAAGGCAATCTGCGGAATAAAAATAATAACCCCGCCAATTCCCGGAATAATTCCCTGCGAAAGCAAATCGGTTAAAATGCCGCTAGGCAGTTCTTCAGAAACCCAGCTGCTTAATGAAGCAAAACTGGCATCAATAAAATCCATAGGAATTGTTGACCAGCTGAAAATCGATTGGAAAATAATAAATAAGATACCAAGGAAAATGGCATAACCCCAAAATTTGTGGGTTAAAACACGGTCTAGTTTTGCCCTGAAATCTGTAGCTGCAGAAGCATCAACTTTTAAACCTTCTTTTAAAACATCATTTATAAACTGATATCTTTTGATGGTTTCCTTTTGCTGTAAACGTTTTAACTCTGAATGTGACTTGGTAAACGTATTCCGGATTTCATTTCGGTCTAAATTCGAAAAGTTAACATCCTGCGTAATTACCAGCCACAATTTATACATTAATTGATTTGGAAAAGCATGCTGCAATTTTTCAAAATATTCGGGATCAATTACCGAAGCGTTTAAGCAAGGTTCGTGCGTGATTGTTTTATAGGAAACAATAAGCTCTTTTAATTCTTCAATTCCTAAACCTTTGCGCGAACTTACGAGAGCAATTTTGGTTTTTAGTTTTTCTTCTAAATACGGAATATCTAATGAAATTCCTTTGCTTTCCATACGATCAGACATATTGATGACCAAAATGGTTGGAATTTCAAGGTCTTTTATCTGAGTGTAAATCAGTAAATTTCTTTTAAGATTTTCAACATCAGTTACCACAACGGCAACATCCGGATATAATTTGTCGTTTTTGTTGAGCAAAAGTTCAATTACCACACTTTCGTCCATCGAACTCGCATTCAAACTATACGTTCCCGGTAAATCGAGAATGTTCGCTTTTATGTTTTGAGGTAATTTACAAAAACCGATTTTTTTCTCGACCGTAATTCCGGGATAATTCCCAACTTGTTGATTTAAACCTGTTAACTGATTAAATACTGAAGTTTTTCCTGTATTTGGGTTTCCAATAAGGGCAACATTGATATTCTGAATGCTCATTATAAATTGTTTTGGATAAGTTCAACTTCAATTTCACGAGCAGTTTCAACACGAATAGCAACATGCGAACCGTTAATGTCTAGATATAGAGGATCTCCAAAAGGAGCAATTTGAAGCAGTTCGACTAAGCTGCCAGGCAGACAACCCATTTCTAATAATTTTAAAGGAATCAAATCGATATCAAAATCTTTGATAATGGCTTTATCGCCTTTTTTCAGGGTATGGATTGTATTCTGCAAAGCTTATTTAGATTGAATTTAGATTGCAAAAATAGGCAATAATTATTTATCTCAAGGCAATAATCGCTTTTGAAAATGCTAAAACTTTCTAAAAATAAGGGATTTTACTCTTTTGATAAGAAATCTATGTCTTCTAACAAACGCTGGATTTCTTCTTTTTTGGTTCCATCATAAAAACCGCGCACTCGTCTTTTTTGATCTACCAAAACAAAATTCTCTGTATGCACCATATCATACAGCTGATCTGGTCTTCCCAGTTTTACCGCCAGATACGATTTTCTGGCCATAGTGTAAATTTCTTTTTTATCGCCGGTAACCAAATTCCATTTGCTGTCAACAACTCCATATTTTACCGCATACGCTTTTAAAACCGAAACACTGTCTACTTCCGGAAATACCGTATGAGAAAGCAATTTTACTTTTGGATTATTTAAAACCGCTTTTTGAACATCGGCCAGATTGGTTGACATTTTTGGGCAGATAGAACCGCAGGTTGTAAAAAAGAAATCAGCAACATAAATCTTGCCTTCATAATCTTTTTGGGTAATCGTATCACCGTTTTGGTTTACAAACTTAAAATCAGCAATTGTATGGTATTTGCTTTTATACTGAATCGTGCTGTCTACCAATTCTGGATTTACATCAGACGGATTGTAAATGGGAAGTGTTTTTTGCGGTTTTAATGCCGAATAAAATAAAGATATAGTGACTGCAGAAAATACAATTAATACAATAAAGAATTTGCGGTATTTATAAAGAAGCGATTTCATAAAAATAATTTGGCGCAAAAATACGAAAAGAGCATTTTAAAAACGGCGGTTCTAACACTTTTTAACAGACTGGATGTGTTGTAATCTCGCAAAGGCGCAGAGGCGCAAAGTTTTTTTAAGATTAATCTTTATAGACTTAAAAACACAAATTTGAACTAGGCGACTTTGATTAAAAACCAGCGCTGCGATTATTGCAAAAATTTTAACATAGAGTTTCAAATATTAACAATATGTTTGTGTTTACACTCAAAAACTATGTATTAATGAAAAAACAATTAAGCAGACCCTTATTTTGTGCTTTTTCTGTAATGGTTTCATTTACAGCAATGCATGCACAGACTAAAGAAGTAAAAGAACCCGGTATTAATGTCTCGTACATGAATACTAAAATTAGTCCAAGCGAGGATTTTTTTAAATATGTAAACGGAACCTGGCTGGATCAAACAGAAATTCCAAGCGACAGAAATTCCTGGGGAAGTTTTAATGAACTGCGTCAAAAAACAGATGATAATGCATTGGCGATTTTAAAAGAAGCTTCAAAAAATCCAAAATACAAATCAAATACAGATCAGGGAAAAGCGATTGCTTTGTTCAATACGATCTTAGATACTGTTGGAAGAAACAAACAGGGAATAAAACCATTGCAGCCAACTTTAAAAAAGATTGATGCAATTAAAAACGTAACCGATTTACAAAACTTCCTTACCGAAATGCAGGCGCAGGGTAATAGTCTTGGTTTTTTTGGCGTATATGTTGGTGCCGATGCTAAAAACAGTAATAAAAATTCGGTAACATTAAGTCCGGGAACTTTAGGATTGTCTGATAAAGATTATTACAATTCTGATGATAAAGATTCTAAAGAAAAACGTGAAAAATACGAAGTTCACGTTGCCAGAATGTTACAGTATATTGGCGAATCTCCGGCAAAAGCCAAAGAAAGTGCAAAGCAGATTGTAGCCTTAGAAATCGAAATGTCGGCTCCAAGGCTTGATCGTGTTGAAAGAAGAGACCGCAGAAAACAATACAATCCAACAGCAATCGCCGATTTAAAAAAGAATACTCCTTCAATTCAGTGGGAAAAATATTTCGCAGGAATTGGAATAACAAAACTGGATACGGTAAATGTTGCGCAGCCACGTTATATGACTGCTTTGGAAAAAACGTTTACAGAGAAAAAAGTTGAAGCCTGGAAAGAATATTTAAAATGGTCTTTACTAAACCGTACAGCATCAACATTAAGCACAGATATAGAAAATGCCAATTTTGATTTCTACGGAAAAACATTAACTGGAGCTTTAAAACAACGTCCGCGTGAAGAAGTAGCGCTTCAGGTTATCAACGGAGCAACTGGTGAAGCTTTAGGAAAACTGTATGTTGAGAAATTATTTCCAGCCGAAGCAAAAGAAAAAGCAAAGAAAATGATTGCTAATGTAATGCTGGCTTATGAAAACAGAATCAATGCGCTGCCATGGATGTCTGCAGAAACAAAATCTAAAGCGATTGAAAAATTAAAAAAACTGACCGTTAAAATTGGATATCCTGATAAATGGAAAGATTACTCAGCTCTGGAACTTAAAAATGTAAACGAAGGAGGAACTTATTTTGATAATATGAAAAATGTATCAAAATGGTCTTACGCTCAAAGTTTGGCAAAATTAGGAAAGCCGGTTGATAAAACAGAGTGGGGAATGTCTCCGCAAACGGTAAACGCTTATTTTAATCCATCTTATAACGAAATTGTATTTCCTGCCGCAATTCTGCAGCCGCCTTTCTATAATTATCAGGCTGATGAAGCTGTAAATTATGGTGGTATTGGTGCGGTTATCGGACATGAAATTTCACATGGTTTTGATGATTCAGGAGCAAGATACAATGCCGATGGAAATTTAGTAGACTGGTGGACTGCTGATGATTTAAAACAATTTACAGCTCTTGGCGGCGAACTTGCTGCTCAATACAGCGCGCTTGAACCGCTTCCGGGAATTTTTGTAGATGGTAAATTTACATTAGGAGAAAACATTGGAGACTTAGGCGGTATCAATGCAGCTTATGACGGATTGCAGTTATACCTAAAAGAAAATGGAAATCCGGGTTTAATCGATGGATTTACTCCAGAACAGAGATTCTTTATTTCGTGGGCGACAGTTTGGAGAACAAAATCAAGAGATGAAGCAATTAAGAGTCAGGTAAAAACAGATCCGCACTCACCGGGAATGTACAGAGCAGTTGTGCCAATCCAAAACGTTGATGCTTTTTATCAGGCTTTTGGAATTAAAAGTGGAGACAAAATGTATATAAGTCCAGAAAAACGAGTTAAAATCTGGTAATCAATTTTATCCTGTTACAAAACAAAAACCGGGGTTGTCTCAATTTGAGACAGCCCCGGTTTTTTAATTCCCCCAGCGGAGCAAAATATTTGTAGAAAATCAATGTAGAGCTCCAGAGGAGCGACATATTTATAGCAGATGTTTATAGGAATTCAATTTGCAGTATCATAAAGCTCCGGAGGAGCGGCATATTTATAGCAGATATTTATAGGAATTCAATTTACAATATTGATAAAGCTCCGGAGGAGCGACATATTTTTCTACGTTTTAATATATGTCGCTCCTCCGGAGCTCTATGTTGCGGATATTTATCGTTTGCTATAAATATTTCGTTTCTCCGAAACGTTATGTTGTAGATGTTTATAAAAATTCAATGTACAATATGATGAGGCTCCTTTGGAGCTCTATGTTGTGGGTATTTGTCGTTTGTTATAGATATTTCGTTTCTCCGAAACGTTATGTTGTAGATATTTATAGAAATTCAATGTACAATATGATAAAGCTCCGGAGGAGCGATATATTTATAGAAAATTTAATTTTACAATGTCATAAAGCTCCGGAGGAGCGGTATATTTTCTACGTTTTAATATATGTCGCTTCTCCGAAGCTCTATGTTGCGGATATTTATCGTTTGCTATAAATATT
>NZ_JBQEMU010000036.1:0-31652 GCF_052044235.1 Flavobacterium sp. 22659 | reverse complement strand
AAGTCTTATGATTTTGGAGTTTTTTGCTTTATATACATTTTATGAATTTTATTGTTTATATCTTATTTAGTGAAAGCAAAAATAAATTCTATAGCTGTTTCAGAGCATTCCGATTTTTCATCGGAAGTGGTCGGGGGTTCGAATCTTCCGATGAAAAATCGGAACAAGCTATCATCGCCCACAAAAAAACTCCTTAAGAAATTAAGGAGTTTTTTTATATATTTACTTGAGTATTAGAATTGGAAAAGTTTGACAAACAGTATGGAACAAAATATTTTATCTTTTTTTTCTAAAAACACTTGCAAATACAAAATCTAGCTGTATATTTGCACTCGCAATCACAAACGATAGCAGCCTAGTAAAATAGGGCGATTAGCTCAGCTGGTTCAGAGCACCTCGTTTACACCGAGGGGGTCGGGGGTTCGAACCCCTCATCGCCCACAAAAAACTCCTTAAGAAATTAAGGAGTTTTTTTTTAGAATTACTTAACTTCTCTAAATACATCTGGTTTCAAACATATTTTTTTTGCTTCTGAATTTTTTAAAAAATTACTTCAAATCTACTTTTAAAAGCGCTGCGTAAAGCTCATTCAAATAAGTCTGCTGTTTTTCATCATCTTTAAAATAGCGCTGGTAAAGGACACTGCAGTCATTTACATCGGCAATATTTTGTTTGTTAAAAGACCAGTCGTCGGTATTTTTTATTGTAATTCCCAAATCATTACTGCAATTCTGCCATAATTCAGAAAATTTCGTTTTTTTATCCTCACTCAATTCATCAAATTTAGCATAAACCGTATAGCCGCGCATTTCAGAATTAAAAAACTTATTGATTGATGTTATAGGAACACCGCCCCAATTTATGGTTTGTCCGGCAGGAAACTCAATTTCTATAAGCCTTTGCTCACTCATCATTTTATCTTGTTTTCCTTCTAAAAACATACGTTCTTCATACACCAATTTTGTTCCCTTAGGCACTGTTATTTTTTTAACCACCACAGGTTCTGTTGTAATAAAATAAGGATAATTGGGCGCAGAATTTCCGCCTGTTGGATTCATGTTGCCTATACAACCGGTTAAAATTAATGTCAGCAGCGAAGAGAATGTTCTGAAAAGTTTCATAAACGATAATTGTGTATAAAGCGAATATAAGAAATATCTCTATTTCTAATCAATTAAAATTCAAAATGATAATTACATATAAAATGCTTAATTTTAATCTATTAACGATTTTACAAAAAACTAAATATTATGAAAACCAGAATGATATGGGCTAATTTAGCCACTAACGATATACAAAAAACAATTCAGTTTTATACTGCTTTGGGCTTTAAACAGAACGGAAAAGAAACAAGCGAATTAGTAAGTTTTGCATTTGCCGACAGCAATTTTATAATTAACTTTTTTACCACCAAAAGGTTTGAATGGGCTTTAAAAGGTAAACCGGTCAATACAGAAACTGAAAATGAAATTATCTTTTCGTTATCTGCAGACAGCAGGGAAGAAGTCGATTTATGGATCGAAAAAGTAAAAAAAGCCGGAGGCGTAATTTTCTCAGAACCTGAAGATTTTGAAGTAGGCTACACTTTTGGCTTTACTGATCCAGACGGACATAAATTCAATTTTTTATATTGGCCTGGAATGTAGTTTCTATAACCTAATCATTCTCAACCAATTCAATATCCATCGTTTTTATCAAACCATTTTGAAAAGTATAAACGTGTTTTACGAATCCGTCAAATAGTATATTGTTTTGCAGATCCTTTACGTTTTGATGTACTTTTACTTCAAGACTGCCATTTTCTCTTTGATTAAAACCAACTGGGTCAACCTTTGGATTTATTTCAGTCCATTGTCTGGTCCAGTATTTTTTAATTTCATCGTGTCCGCTTATGTAACCGCCTTCCCAGGCTTTAGACCATTGCACATCTGGCTGCATCGTAGATAATGCATTGTCTATTTTTCTTTCATTAAAGGCTGTATAAGCTTTTGCAATTACTTCTTCAAATTGATTTACCATGATTTGCGGTTTTAATTTGTTCCTGCAACGAATATAAACATTATTTAAGTGCTGTTATTTACTCAACTGTAAACTTTTCATTTTTGCAGTCAATAGTAAGTTTATGATTCAAAAAGATTTTATTCCCAATCATTCCCTGCATTCCTGAACGTTTCATTAAAAAAGTCTGCATTTTTGAAACTCCTTCAATATAAATTACTTCGGATATTTTCAATTTTGTTTTTCCAAATAGCATTTCTTTATTGGCTGGAGCCGAAATAACACGCAGTATATTTCCCCATGAATTTCCTTTTTCAGTTTTAATGCTGCCGTTTTTCATTTTATATTTCTGCCATTCTTCTTTATTTACAATCAATTCATAACCGCTTGTACCTGAATCGTAAAGTAATTTTAAATTTTGATTATCAATTTTGGCAGGAAAAAGAAGTTTACGTTTTTTAAATTCAAAGTTAAAAGCCTCATTGCTGATATTTTTTCGATTAAAAGAACATGTGTTATTAGCAAAATCAAGTATAACAGTTCGCTTTTCTGCTAAATCAGTTCCAATTGTACCTATAATGTTTACAGCGTTTGAGGTTTTAGTATCGACCTTTTTTCCATAATCTAATAATTGGAATTTTTCTGATGAAACAATCAGATTTCCTAATTTAAAATCCAGCGGAATCTCTTTTGATTCCTGATTAAAATGAATTTGTTTAGGAAGTTTTTCCTTAATTGAATGCAATGATTTTTTATAAAATACAGTAACCGGCGAGCCAAGATCGAGCTGCATATAAAATGTTTCCTTAACATCTTTTATTTGAACGGGGAGAAGCAGAGCAGAATAAGGATTTTCTGCTTCCGAAACCCATTTTAAAGGAATATTATCAGCGCTTCCGTAAACTTTGAGATAATTTTGAGGAGGACTGAATTTTTTGTCAAAATAAAAATAACCCGCAGTTAATGACAGAATAATAAGGACTGCAAAAGTCAAAACGATTTTCTTAATTAGTTTCATTACAATTTTTTGATGCAATATTGCGAATTGTAACAGAAACAGACTGTAAAATAGATATGACTTTTATGCGTCAATTTTATGACAGCGATTATAAAATATTATATTTCAGCTTTATATACAAATCTGATTTTTGAGTTAAGCTCAATCCGTTTTTAAAAATTATAAAAACATTTAGAGCTTTCAAGAGTATTAAAAACACAAGAAACAAAGGAAATTTTATAGCAAATGCTTTTTGAATAAACGGACTTACCAGCATTAATGTGCCCAAAATAAAAGTATAAATAATCTGAACCATCAAAATATTTTTTCCCAGTTCTTTGGCCTTTGCATCTTTTGATTTATACGTTAAAATAGAAGGAAAAATAATATTCCCAAACGGAATAATAAGAGAAGACAAAGCCGAAAAATTAATAAGTTTAGCGCGTTTAATATCAGAATCTATTTTATCAGCATCCAGGATCAGATCTTCAGGTTTTACTTCAAATGATTCCGCTAATGCTTTAAGAGTAAACCCTTTTAGAATATTTCCGGCTTCGATTCGTTGAATTGTCCGCAATGAAAGTCCGGATTTTTCGGCGAGTTCAGTCTGAGTCAGATGATTTTCTTCTCTCAATATTTGAACCTTTGTTTTCATACTTAAAATTTAATCTGGTTGTTTAATATACAGGTTCCCAAAGTTCAATTTTATTGCCTTCAGTATCCATAATATGAACAAATTTACCATATTCGTACGTTTCTATATCATCCAGAACCGTCACGCCGTTTGCTTTTAGTTTTTCTAAAAGCCCTTCAATATTTTGAACACGGTAATTAACCATAAACTCTTTTTTCGACGGCGAGAAATATTCATCACCTTTTTTAAAAGGACACCATTGCGTTGATTCGATCTGCTCCGGATTATCAAGATTTCTGGATTCAAAACTTGCCGAACCCCATTCGTTAATTTCTAACCCTAAGTTTTTGGCATACCATTCTTTAGTTTCTTTTGGATTTTCAAGAAAAAAGAAAATTCCGCCAATTCCTGTCACTTTTGGTGCTGCATCAGATTGATTTTGTGAGTTTTCCATATTTTAGTTCAAATTATCAGGTTCGTTTTCTGTTACTAAGATAGAATTATTTTCATCACAAATACCAAATATTTAATTGGCAAATTTTAAAAATGTAAAATCCTTTTTCAGCATTTCAATTTCATTTATTCGGGTTTCTTCTTGAGCTTTGCGTGCATAAAGCTGCATTTGCTGTTCATAATCAAAAACTGCTTCTTCTACGGTTCTAAAATCTCTGTTTGTGAGGTTTTCTGATAGAACTAAAGCATCCAGAAGCCCAATATTAGCTCCTTGTCCCGCAAAAGGAGGCATTAAATGCGCTGCATCGCCAATAAGTGTAATAGGTAAGGGGCGATTATTTTTCCATTCCTCGACTGATATTTTTTTTGTAGGCAAACCAGTAAAAAATGAAGCAGCTTGAAATAATTGTTTGTAAACGGCGTCCCAATCCTTAAATCTCTCTGAAATAAATTCAATTACAGAGTCAGAATTTTTAAAGTCCAATTCAAGTATTTCTGGCATTTTAAAAATCACATTATAACTCAAAACATTACTGTTCTTAGGATTTGCAACTAATAAATTTCCATTATTAGAAGTCATTAAAATTTTATCAGCACATAGTTTGTAAAAATCAGGGCATTTTATCTCTGGTTCAGAAACTTCGCCTTGTATCATATAAGTTCCTGTAAATTCTACTGCTGCATCAGTAAGATATTTTCTAATAGCAGTCATGCCGCCATTTGCTCCAATAACAAAATCTGCGGTTTCAATTTCGCCATTTTCAAAATGCAAAATCCATTTATTGTTTTGTTCTTCGGCCTCAATCAGTTTTCTATCCCAAACAACAGTATCTTTTTCTAAGCTGTTGATTAGTAATGTTCTTAAATCGTTTCGGTTGATTTCCGGGCTGTCATATTGTTCTTCGACCGATGTTTCTTTGCTAAACAATACATTTCCAAGATAATCGGTTATGATTCTTCCCATCGGAATTGCTTTTTTGTAGTATTCCTCAAGCAGTCCTGCTTTTTGCATGGCATCTTGCCCAGAACCTTTGTGTAAATCCAGCGTACCGCCCCAGATTCTTGCTTTTGGATCTTTGTCTCTTTCGTAAACGGTAACATTAATTCCGTTTTGCTGTAGTAATCTCGCCATTGTTAAACCAACCGGCCCGGCGCCTATAATGGCTGTTTTTTTATTTGTAAGTAACATAAGTTTTATTCTTTGAATTATGTTACAAAATTGAAAAATAAGGTCTGGATGAAATAGTAAAAATCAGACGTTTTTATTTGTTGAACTTTTTAATCGCTGTAATATCCATAAACCGATCTTCTTTATTTTTGCTGAGTTCTTTTGGAGTTACGCCGGAATATTTCTTGATTTCTTTTATAAAATGATTCTGATCTGTAAAGTTTTGATCAGGAAAAAGATTCCCTTCGCTGATGGGTTTAAATGACGATCCAAAACGAAGAATATTGCAATAAGCCTTAAGCGAAATTCCAAATTGCTGATTAAAGTAACGATTAATTTGACGACTGCTCCAAAACACATTATCAGAAAGTTCCTGAACAGGTAAAGAACCTTTTGAAGAATAAATTAAATCAAACAGTTTGGTTTTTCTATTGTCGATATTTTCAATAAAAATCCCTTTTATTATTTGTGTGGCTTTGCTGCAAAAATTTTCAAAAGTATTCAAATCAGTTTCTTCAAACTTCCATATTTTATCTGAAAGATTTTTTCCACCATTTAAAACGTCTTTAATAGAATCTCCAAACAAATATTCTACAGCGAGAAGCTTAAATCCAATAGAGAACATTTTTGTTGCAACAGGAATATTTATTGCGCTTGGTACAGTATCTAAACCGCGAATTGATATTTCCCAGCTCTGAGAGCCCATATTCATTACAGCAAGATCAACCATTCCGTTTGGCAGTATGGTCGACGGAATATCTTTTCCGGTATTGTTTTCCAGCATCCAAAAGCTGTGTACAAAATGCGAAATAGATGAATCTGGTAACGCGGATTGAATTAGTAAACTCATTTTCTAAATATCTTATGCAAAATTAATCACTTAGGTTATAAGCTGGAATATTTTTTCGGTTTTAAACCAATATGCTGTTCAAAAACCCTTGAAAAATGGCTTAAATTGGTAAATCCTAACTCATAGCCAACTTCTGAAACAGATAGATGATTTTCCTTTAAAAGCCTTGCCGCTTCCTGCATTCTCATAAACTGATAATATTCAAAAACACCTTTTCCAAAAGTCTGTTTGAATAATTTTCGAAGTTTTGGCTCACTCATTCCGGCTTCTTTGGCTAATGAAGCGATATCAGGTGCTTTATCAAGATTGGACTGTAGATGGTATTTTATGGCATAAAGGGATTTGATGTCTTTAATATGAATACCGCTTGCAGGGGTTTCATCCCGCTGCAATAATAAAGCGAAAATGTGACATAAAAGTTCTTCGCATTTGAGCTTATTATAATGATTTTCTAAACTTTCAGGAACCAATTGGTGAATCATTTCACTTGCTGTTGTGACCATTGCAGGAGAAATTCCGGTTTCATAAACAAAAGTATCTTTAGAAGTAAGAATGCTTGAAATAACAGGATGATGCAGTGTGCCAAATCGCTGCTGTAAATATTCTCTGGATGCTGAAATCGTTATGCTTTTAAAAAAAGTATTTTGAGGCATTGCAATTACAGACGAAACAGACTGCATACAGATAAAAACATTGGGCTGTTCTGGAGAGAGTTTTTCTTTTTGATGCAAAGAAGTATCAAAAATACCGCTTAGAAAAAATATTACATTTTCTTGTCCTTCGGGAATTTCATTTTTGCGTTCGAGTACAATTTCTTCTTTTAAATAATAATTCCGAATCATCATACGCAGCTCATTGCCCCAGGTAAATCCGGTCATATAACCTTCGCCTAATTTTTCGGGAATATCCACAAAACGACCGCGGACAGAAGCTCCCATTGCATCGGCAAGCTTATGCAGAATTCCTGAACCGTTTTTATCTGTAACTTCAATTTTCATTTACGACTATTTTAATATCAAAATAGGATATTTTACCTATAAAGATACTGATAATTTTGTAATTGAAATTTTAAACAATAAAAAAGAATAAGTATGTTACTAGATAATAAAAAAATAGCAATCATTGGCGGAGGCCCAGGCGGATTAACTCTTGCCAGATTATTACAGGGAAAAGGCGCATTAGTAAAAGTATACGAGAGAGATCAGGATCGATACGTTCGCCAGCAGGGTTCTACATTAGACTTACACGAAGACACAGGGTTAAAAGCTTTGCTGACTGCAGGATTAATGGATGATTTTAAAAAGAATTACCGCCCCGGAGCTGATAAAATGAAAATTACTGATCGTAATATGACAGTGGTTTACGATGATGGTAATGAAAAACCGGAAGAAGATTTTGGCAATGTGCATTTCCGCCCGGAAATAGACCGAGGTCCGCTGCGTGATGTATTAATTTCATCTATAAAAGAAGAAAATATAGTATGGGATTCTAAGTTTACAGAAATGAAACCATCTGGATCCAGCTGGGAAATTTCTTTTGAAAACGGAACAACTGCTTATGCTGATTTGGTTATTGCTTCTGACGGTGCCAATTCGCGCGTTAGAAAATATATTACAGATATTCAGCCTGTATTTTCTGGAGTTACTGCAATTGAAATCAATGTTTATAATGCCGAAAAGAATGCACCTAAACTTTGGAAACTGGTTAACGATGGGAAAATATTTGCACTAGAACAAGGAAAAACACTTTTATTTAGTGCCAAAGGTGATGGAACTCTTACGCTTTTAATTGGTTTAAAAACAGCACATGACTGGCTTGCAAAATCTGGAATTGATTTTACAAATAAAACCGAAGTTTCAGAGTGGTTTAAAAAAGAATTTAAAAACTGGAATCCGGACTGGCAGGAACTTTTTGAAAGTGATGACGTTTGGCTTACACCGCGCCCTATGTATCATTTTCCGCTAGATCAGTCTTGGAAACCTTTGCCAAATCTAACCATGATTGGAGATGCTGCGCATCGTATGCCGCCGTACGCAGGAGAAGGAGCAAATCAGGCGCTGGCTGATGCATTAGAATTATACGAGGTTTTAACTTCTAATTTATTTGTGAATATGGAAGATGCAATTGGCTTTTTTGAAAAAAGAATGTGCACCAGAACTTCTGAAATTACCGAAATTACTTTGCAGCAAACAGAGGCAATGCACGATGAAAATAACCTGCAGCTTTTACTTGATTTTTTTAATGAAGTTGTTTAATAGTCTCAGTATTCAGTCTCAGTATTCAGTCTCAGTATTCAGTCTCAGTGTTCAGTCGCAGTATTCAAGTTGTTTTAGCACTGAACACTGAGACTGAGACTGAAAACTGAGACTGTAAAACTTAATCTACAACTTTTCTCTCAGCAGGTCTAAAATACCAGGAAATAACAGTTAAAACCAATAATAGGGAAGGGCCAAAATAGGCGATTCCTGAATCTCCAACGGCAAAATGAGAAAATACAGCACCACTCATGGCAAAAATAAAACCAGCATAAGCCCATTCTTTTAATAAAGGAAATTTTGGGATTAAAATTGCGATTACGCCCAATATTTTCCAAATACCCAAAATGGTCAAAAAGTATAGCGGATAACCTAAATGAGCCATCATATCGGCTTCTTCTTTCATTTTTAACAGCTGTACGATTCCAGTTGAAGTCATGCCTAAAGCCAGCCAAAGTGTGGCAATCCAGTAAATAATTTTGTTTCTTTTGCTCATGATGATTTATTTTAGTTGATTAACGATTTCTTGTAAACGATTGTGTGCCATATTCAAACCTTGTGCAAAAGGCAGTTTTAACTGGTAATCTCTATGCTCAACTGATTTGTAAATAGTCTGAATGGTTATTTTGCTGGTTTCATCTGTCAGTTTTTCAAATTCCAGAAACTCTAACTGAGGTGCAAAATTTGCATTGTCCATTTCAAAAGTTCTGGTGATTCTCTTGTTCGGAACAAAATCATGGATTACACCATTGGCACTAAACACCACATTTCCGTTTGGATCTTTGGTTTCAAACTGCCAGCTTCCGTGTTTTTTATTTTCTAATTTTAAAACCTTTGTTCCCATCCATTGTTCTACAATTTCGGGTTCTACATACGCTTTAAAAAGCAATTCAAGAGGGAGGTCAAATTCTCTTGTAATCAGGATTTCCTGCTGTCCGTTTTCGGCACTGATTTTTGTTTTGCGTTCCATAAACTAATCTTTTTTAGGTTTGTAGTTCTTCATTATACTTTCTAATTTATTAAAACGATCATCCCACATTTTGCGGAACGGCTCTATAAAATCGGCTACTTCCTTAATTTTTTGTGGATTGATATAGTAATAAATTTCCCTTCCGTTTTGCTGCTGGTCAAGCAATTCGCATTCTGTCAGGATTTTAATGTGTTTTGAAATCGTCTGTCTCGACGAATCAAAATTTTCCGCTATTGTACCGGGAGTCATAGCTTGTATGGCTACCAGGTTTAAAATTGCTCTTCGGGTTGGATCGGCAATTGCCTGAAAAACATCTCTACGTATTTCCATTGTGCAGTTATTTGACTGCAAATATAATGCAGTTATTTGACTGCGCAATAGTTTTTTGAAAAAATTTTAGATATTAATTTGAAAAAGGGGATTACACTTTGATCCTTTTAGCTCAAAAAATCATAATTTTAGATATCTAAAAAAGAAATCATGAACAACAAGGTTTTTCAATATTCGTTTGCCAGTATTTATCGATTATACAAAGAAAAAGTAGAAAAGAAAGGCCGTACAGCAGAAGAAGTAGATACTGTTATTCTTTGGCTTACAGGTTATAATGACAAACAACTTAGAGATCAGATTGAAAAAAAGGCGGATTTAGAAACCTTTTTTGCTGAAGCACCAAATCTGAATCCGAATGCTTCGAAAATTACGGGAGTAATTTGCGGTTACAGAATTGAAGAAATCGAAGATCCACTGATGCAGAAAATTCGTTATATGGATAAATTAGTAGATGAATTGGCAAAAGGCAGAAAAATGGAAAAGATATTACGAGAATAAATAAACCCCTCTAAAATCTTATTTTAGAGGGGGTTTAATAATTTTTATAGTTAACGTTTAATCTAGTCCGGCAAATTTAAATGTTGCTGTAGGTTTAAAATTCATAGACGATTCTCCAGAATAATTTTCGTTATTCGCCAAACTGAGTTTTTTTACTTTTCCTTTTTCAGTAAAATCCAGTTTACTAAACTCAACCCAAACTACATTCGGATTTAGTACATTATCAAAATAATAAACCAGATTTTTATGATCTGCGACAGTTCTCCATCTTGTAGAAGAAATATTAGGTTCTGTTTCTGAGGAAATTCCCAGCGGAACAGAGCAGTTTCTAATTACACCAAAAACACTGGCAAGGGCAGTTCTTGTATTATCTGTTTTGGGGATTGCATCAATATAATAGGAAGCTCTTACAAAACGATCTGCTGCACGATTAGTTCCCGGCAGCATAATTGTTCCCGGAATACTCTGCCAGTAAGTATTAATCGCTAATTGGTGATCAAAAATAGGGGAGTTGGTCATGGCAACATATTTTCGGTCATGATGAATAACCAGATTTCCATTAATATATTCAAAAATAGCATTATCTCCAGTTGAATCTGATAAAGACAAATGCACAGTTGCAAAAATATCTGTTCCCGGAATATGTGACGATGCCACCACAAAATCTTTTTTCTCTAAAGCGCTTACGGCTTCGGCAACGGTTGAATAATTATCCAAAACATACTGCAGCCATAAAGAAACAGCCAGTCCTTTTACAGGACCGTTTTTTACAAATTTAGGATACGCAGATTCTACCAGCCACAAAAGATTACCGGCAAGACCTTTTTCATTCATTCCGTCAGAAGAAGCAATATCCCAAGAACTGGTTACAACACTTCCGTATTTTGATTTCCATGTAACTGAATTGTTTCCTGCTTCGCCAAATCGTTCAATTCCTCTTGGAAAAAGCCATAAATTAGCTGGAATTTCGCCTTTCCAGTCCATAGAACGGGCAGTTATAATAGTGCCGTTTAAACCTTCGTAAACTATTCTAGTACAAGGAAAAGCTTCCTGCAGAAACAGAATACTCAATAAAGCTGCAATTGCTGATAATCTCTTTTTTAATTTCATAATGGTGGTATTAAAATTTAAAATTTGATTTTTGTCTTACGCACAGCTAATTTAATAATTTCAGAAGTAATAACTTACAGTATATCAATGATTTTAATTGTTGTAAAAGTTTAAGCATAAAAAAAGCCGCTTACAAAGCGGCTTTTAAATATTTTTGTTATTCTATTTTTTTGAGTGTCAGTTTTACCTCTTTACTATCCAGAATTAATTGATCGCTCGTAATAGTACTTTCGCAAGGATATGGGGTTCCAACTTCATCTTTAATCACTAAACTTTTCCCGCCTTTTGTTAAAGCGTAAGTGCCGTTTGTTATCTCTCTTGTTAAATATCCGGTAACATGTCCGTCTTTTGTAAACGTTAGAGTTCCATCGGTTAAAATAACAGTTTTTAAGGAGTCCGACATGGGGATTTTCGGTTCTACGGCTGTTATTTTCCAAGAGTTAATCAGTTTATTTCTACCCTTAGAACATGAAATCATTAATACTGCTGCCAATGCAAGCCCGAAGATAAATAGTTTAGAATTTTTCATGATTTTGTGATTAATAATTAGATAGGAAAAAGATACAAAAAAAAGTTTTACCCCTAACATTTTATTAACATAAAATATCTGGTTTCTAATACCTTAGTAAAAATAAGGGTTAATAAAGTTCTAAAAATTAATTAAGTGTTAAGGCTCCCAGAATTTCTTCATACATAAATGGGCCGCCTGGGTATTTTGCGGTATAATCCAGATTCATCCAGACTTGTCCGCGTTCATCGATATGGTAATGTATTTTTTTACCATAACTTTCTTTTTGAAAAAGAACATTTTTAATTAAATAATTGACCTTTTCCAGATCGATCATAGATCCAATAAGTATTTCAGGATAAATATGACCTTTGGTATGAATAAGTCTCGGTGTTCCTCCAATAGAACGAATAGCCGCAGCCATTAAAATAGAATGATCGTCGCAGTCTCCAGAGAAATATTCTAATGATTCGCTGGCAGTGGCAATATAATCGCCGTCTTTAGGATCGTTTACATAATTCCAGCGTCCGTTGATTTCTTTAAAAACAGCAAAACACTGAATAATCGTTCTATAGTCAGAGTAACCTTTTATGCCTTTAAAATGCTTTGAAGTGGCCATAATCGCAAAATTTCGGACTTTGGGGTTCTGGTATTCAATTGCATTTATAATTTTTGATTTATTAGGAAACGGAAGCAACTTTGCAACCACAATATCCTGCGGATACGGATTGTCTGACATGGTATAGATCATCGAATTGTAATCTTCTGAAATCTCACTAAAACCATAATTTCCAATAACCGATCCGTAAAATAAAATCAATAAGTAAACTGCGACACATAAAATAATTATGGTACGCAGATACATTAATAGAAAGAAAATAGCAGCAAAAACAAAAATGAATATAAAAACACGATCGAGATTGAATGCCCATTCTAAATCTATAAGATTTTGATGCAGAATGATAAATATCGGAATTGTAATAAAAAGACTCAACACAGAAATAATAATCCTGTCCCAAGGTGATTTCACCTGTAATTTGGATTTTAACTGCGGAAGGTCAATTTTAGGAAAATTTATCATAAGAATCAAAAGCAGTATTTACAGCGCTTTTACCGTTTCAACAAAAGTACTTTTTTTATCAATAATTCCCAGATCAAATAATTGATTTTGAATTTTGACAAACGCTTTTTCACTTAAATGTTTTTGTGACCATTGTGTTAGTTTCAGCCATTCCTGAATGTCTTCGACTTTTTGATTAAATAAATCTGCCAAAGTTTTATCAATATCAGGAATCTGCGCAAAATCGTGCGTTGTTTTGTTGATGATTTCTAATACTTTTTCGACTGCTTTAGCATTCTTTTTAAGGAATTCATCACGAACAACAATCACAAATGAAGGCCATGGAGTAGGGCAGTCACCTACACGTCTAAAAATTCCCTGATCTACAAGCGGTTTTGTCATAAAACGTTCCCACATAAAATAATCAGCGGTACCGTTTGTTAAAGCTTCAACAGCGCCGTCGATTGTATTTATAATTTCAAATTGCAGATTATCGCTGTTCCAGCCTTGTTCGTTTGCGTTTACATACGCCATTAGCTGTGATCCCGAACCAATTCTCGAAATAGCGGCTTTTTTGTTTTCTAAATCTTTTACAGTCTGGAAATCTGATTTTGCTGCTACGTGAATTCCCCAGATTAAAGGCGACTGAACGTAAATTTGAACAATTTTACTTGGATTTCCAGCTGTGATATCTTTTACAATTCCTTCGGTTAAAATTACGGCCATATCTGCTTCTCCTTCACGCAGCATCTGACACATTTTGCCAGTGCCTTCAGGAACGTTTTTCCATTGCAAATCGATATTTTCTGCTTCAAATTCGCCATTTTCAATGCATAAATGCCATGGCAGATTGAAGTGCTCAGGAACACCTACAATTTTTACAGTTTTCATTATAGTTTGAGTTTAAGTTAAGTTTGGTATGCGTATTCTTAAGTTTGTTTGTTTAGTTTTTTAATAAATCGGCCCTGTGTTTATCGGAAAGACAAGGCTCAGCGTATTGAATTGTGTCATTGGCTTCGTATTCATTTAAAATGCTTCTTACAATCGAATAATCAACGTCGCGAACCACTTCAACAGAAATAAAACTATCATTTAATCCTTCAGACAAACAATTTATTACTTTTAATTTTTCTCTGATAATTTCTTTATCGAAACCTTTTTCTAAAATGATAACCTGAACGATTGAATTTCCTGAATTTTCTATCGTTTCTTTGTAAACCAGACGTTTTTCATCTTCATCAAATTCGGCGTAAAATAAATCATCGGTCGCTATTAACGGCCCGAAGAATGGAATATTATCTAATTTAAAAAGTCCTTTTTCTAAATCAACAATTTCGGCCCACATGGTTTCTGAAACCGTTTCTTCTAAATAATCACTATAATATTTAAATAATATTTTTTTATGTGTTTCCTGCATTATTCTATTTCGCTTATTACAGCTTTTAATGGTGATATAATGATGCGATAACCGTCTGGATCCTGAATCATGGTTCCGTTTTCGTTCCAAAAAGGATTAACGGCCGCTATCGTTTCAATATTTTGGTGTGAAATTTTCTTAATTAATTCGTTATAATCTAAAATGCTCTTAGGGTAAAGCACCGTAATGTCATCTTCGTCAAACGAATGTTTTGCTTTTGTATTAGATTGTGTAAATTCGAAATGCCAGTCAAGTCCTGATTTTCCAATAAAAATTCCATCGTAATTATTGTGGTTATCAAAACCTCCTAAGAGTTCAAATCCAAGGATATTAACGTAAAAATCCTCGATTTTCTTTAAATCATTCGTATGTCTGGCAACTCGTAAAAACATAAATTTTAGATTTTAAAAATTATCAATTTTTCTAATTAATTCCCTGCCAATTTATTTAATGTATATGTAATTAATTGGTCTACTGCTTTATAAGGATCTTCACTAAAAGTTCCCGAAGCACGATTGGCAATAATAGCATTTAAAGATAAGGCATTATGTCCTAAAAGAGAAGAAAGCCCATAAATTGCTGCTGTTTCCATCTCTAAATTGGTAATACGGTTATCATTAAAATTAAAATTATCCATTTTGCTGTTCAATTCCTCATCTTGGATATTTAAACGTAAAACGCGTCCCTGCGGACCATAAAATCCTCCGGCTGTAGCAGTTATTCCTTTAAAAATTTTATCAGATTCGATAATTTTTTCCAGTTTTTCAGAACATGGAATTACGTAAGGTCTTCCTTTTTTAATATCCCAATTGGTATGCTGAATAAAAGCATCTTCGAGTGCAGCATTCGAAACTTCATCAATTAAATAGGAGCGAAGCATATTATCAAGTCCTAATCCGAATTTTGACATTACAAAGCTGTCAACAGGAATATCGGCTTGTAATGAACCCGAAGTCCCGATTCTGATAATATTTAAAGATGTCAATTTTTCTTTTGGCTGACGTGTTTTTAAATCAATATTTACAAGAGCATCCAGCTCATTAATTACAATATCAATATTATCAGGACCAATTCCGGTAGACATTACAGAGATTCTTTTTCCTTTGTAAATTCCGGTTTGGGTTTTAAATTCTCTTTTTTGAGTTGAATATTCGATTGAATCAAAAAACTGGGTGATTTTTTCAACTCTGTTTTGGTCTCCAACAAAAATTATATCGTTGGCAATATGTTCAGGACGAAGGTTTAGGTGGTAAATGCTTCCGTCTGGATTAAGTATTAATTCTGATTCTTTTATCATTTTTTTTTAAGTTGCTAAGGTTCTGAGATGCTAAGGGTCTAAGTTTTTCTGTTTCATGTTTCAGGCTGCGTAACTTGAAACTTTAAACGTGAAACTATTTTTACCCGCCGACTCTTTTAGTTTTAAATCCTTTTTCTTTTAAAATAGCCATAATTTTGTCGCGGTAATCACCTTGTATAATGATTGAGTCGTCTTTAAAAGTACCGCCAACGCTTAATTTTGTTTTTATTTCTTTAGCTAATACTTTAAAATCTTCATCACTTCCTTCGTAACCTTCAATTATGGTTGTGGGTTTTCCTTTTCGCTTTTCGAATTTACAGATCATAGGTTCTTTCTGCACATACAAAACGTGATCTTGTTCCTGAATTTCCTCTGGTTCATTTGTTTCTACGTGATCGGGAAATAAGTTTTTTAATTGATCTTTTAAGTCCATATTTTTTTAATTCTGTAAAATAAATTTCCAACCATAAAGGTATTTAAAAATTAAATTCCAAACCCCATAACAGAGTTTGGAATTTGGAATTTTTTATCCTGACAAAAACAGGATTGAAATTTATTTAATTTTTATTTTTTTATTAAACCTAATTCCACTAAACGTTCATGTAAAAACTCTCCCGCAGAAATATCCTCATATTTTTTAGGATTTTCTTCATCGATACAATTTTCAAGACAATCTAAACGCATATCGCTTACAGGATGCATAAAGAACGGAACAGAATAACGAGAAGTTCCCCATAATTCTCTTGGCGGATTTACAACCTGATGAATAGTCGATTTTAATTTGTTGTTTGTATGTCTTGATAACATATCTCCAACATTAATTACTAATTCGTCATCTGCTGCAATAGCATCAATCCAATCTCCGTTGTGGTTTTGAACCTGAAGACCTTTACCCTGAGCTCCCATTAATAAGGTAATTAAATTAATGTCGCCGTGAGCTGCTGCACGAATCGCATTTTCCGGCTCAGAAGTAATTGGCGGATAATGAATTGGTCTTAAAATAGAGTTTCCTTCTTTTGCATATTCATCAAAATAAAACTCATCTAAACCAAGATGTAAAGCCAAAGCTCTTAAAACATAAATTCCTGTTTTTTCAAGCATTTGATAAGCTTCTTTTCCTACTTCATTAAAACGAGGAAGTTCTTTTACTTCAACGTTATCAGGGTATTCTGAAGCCCATTTTGAATCTTTGTCAACATACTGGCCAAAATGCCAGAATTCTTTCAAATCACCTTCTTTGCGTCCTTTAGCATGTTCTTTTCCAAAAGAAACATAACCTCTCTGGCCGCCAATTCCGGGAATTTCATAATTATGCTTAGTTTCTACTGGCAAGGCGAAAAATTTTCTAATTTCACCATAAAGTTCGTCTACCAATTTGTCATCTAAGAAATGACCTTTTAAGGCAACGAAGCCAATGTTTTCAAATGCACTGCCGATTTCATTTACAAATTTTTGTTTACGTTTCGGGTCGTCCGAAAGGAAATCACGTAAGTCTACACTAGGAATGTTTTGCATACTTTACATTTTTATTTAAGAAAAAAGGTATAAACCTTTCAATAACAAAGGTAGATAATATTTTAGATTTGAATTTAATGTTTGTCCATAAAATTTAGTTTATATGTAATTTTTAATATAAAATGAGAACATTAATTTATAAATATTCAAAAAATGCAACATATATTTCTGTAGTTAAAATATTACAATTTTTACAGATCAATTAAAATTTCCTTTTATATTTGCTCTCGATTTTTTTTATTAGAAACCTATAATTATTTTTCTATTTTTATAAAATCAAAACATAAATAACACATTTCAAATATTTAACAAATAAAAGCTTAATTGTTATATTTTTATATATTTGAATAAAAAATAACCTAATAATGATCTTTTACAGAGAAAACCTAACCGACGAAAAATTACTAGATTTATATAAAAAACTTCTAAAACCGCGCTTAATCGAAGAAAAAATGCTGATTTTGATTCGACAGGGAAAAGTTTCTAAATGGTTTTCAGGAATAGGACAGGAAGCTATTGCGGTGGGAGTTACATCTGTTTTAGACGATTCTGAATATGTATTGCCGATGCACCGAAATCTGGGCGTTTTTACAACCAGAAACATTCCTCTGCACAGACTTTTTTCGCAATGGCAGGGAAAAGCAAACGGTTTTACAAAAGGCCGTGACAGAAGTTTTCATTTTGGAACTCAGGAATACAATATAATAGGAATGATTTCGCATTTGGGTCCGCAGCTTGGAATTGCTGACGGAATTGCCCTGGCGAATAAACTTCAGGATAATAAAAAAGTTACCGCTGTTTTTACCGGAGAAGGAGCAACGAGCGAAGGTGATTTTCACGAAGCATTAAACATTGCTGCAGTTTGGAAACTTCCGGTAATGTTTATTATCGAAAATAATGGCTATGGACTTTCTACACCAACAAATGAGCAGTATTTATGCGAAAATCTAGCCGATAAAGGAATAGGTTATGGTATTGAAAGCTGGATTATAGACGGAAATAATATTGTTGAAGTTTACAACAAGTTATCAAAACTTAAAGAAGAAATGATAGCAGATCCGCATCCGGTTTTACTGGAATTTAAAACTTTCAGAATGCGCGGGCACGAAGAGGCGAGCGGCACTAAATATGTTCCGCAGGAATTAATGGAACAGTGGGAACTTAGAGATCCTGTTACCAATTATAAAAAATATCTAACTGAAATTGGAGTTCTTACAGAAGAACTTGATGAGAAATATAGAGCTGAAATTAAACAGGAAATTGATGAAAATTGGGCAATGGCTAATGCCGAACCAGAAATTGAACCTACTTACAGCGGAGAATTAGATGATGTTTACAAACCTTTTCAATATGAAGAGTATACACATAATTCTGAATCAAAAAACATTCGTTTTATTGATGCTATTCGCAACAGTTTAGAACAATCTATGTGGCGCAATAAAAACCTGGTTATTATGGGGCAGGATATCGCTGAATATGGCGGAGCTTTTAAAATTACTGAAGGTTTTGTTGATGCTTTTGGAAAAGACAGAGTACGAAATACGCCAATTTGCGAAAGTGCAGTTGTTTCGACCGGAATGGGATTATCTATAAACGGATATAAAGCAATTGTAGAAATGCAGTTTGCAGATTTTGTTTCAACTGGATTTAATCCGATTGTAAATTTATTGGCAAAATCTCATTACCGCTGGGGCGAAAAAGCCGATGTTGTGGTGCGTATGCCTTGCGGAGGCGGAACGCAGGCAGGACCTTTTCACTCACAGACAAATGAAGCCTGGTTTACCAAAACTCCAGGTTTAAAAGTGGTATATCCGGCTTTTCCATACGACGCAAAAGGTTTATTGAATACCGCCATAAACGATCCGAATCCGGTTTTATTTTTTGAGCACAAACAGTTGTACAGAAGTATATACCAAGACGTTCCGACAGATTATTACACACTTCCGTTTGGAAAAGCGTCTTTAATAAAAGAAGGAAATGCAGTAACCATTATTGCTTTTGGAGCTCCGGTTCACTGGGCTTTAGAAACTTTAGCCCAACATCCTGAAATAGAAGCTGATTTAATTGACTTAAGAACATTGCAGCCTCTTGATACCGAAACTATTTTTGCATCGGTTAAGAAAACAGGAAAAGCTGTTATTTATCAGGAAGATACTTTGTTTGGCGGAATTGCCAGCGATATTTCGGCTTTAATTATGGAAGAATGTTTCCAATACTTAGATGCTCCGGTAAAAAGAGTGGCAAGTTTAGATTCGCCAATTCCATTTACAAAAGCGCTTGAGGACCAATTTTTACCAAAAGATCGTTTTGAGGAAACTCTATTGGAACTATTAAAGTATTAATTATATAAATAGGTTTTTAACACATAGAAACATAGTTTATGAAAACCTATAAAAGGCGTTTCACTTACTATAAATAAACATAGCTATGTGTGAGAAACTAGTTTCTTTTTATATTCTTCTTTAAGACATAAAAAACTATGTTTCTATGTGTTTAAAAAACTTTTTATATCCAGACAACCAATCGTTTGCCATCTGGAACTTCTGCGTTCCACATTTTTTCGATATCGGCTAAATTCACTTTTTCGATATTTACTTTTATTTTGTTTTGAGAAGCTAAAAGAAACATTTCAGGAAGAATTTCTGAGAATAACAATTTCACTTCCTCTTTTGTCCAGCTTCCTAAACCTGAACCAGATAACTGAAGATCAACGCTGCGCAAAATAGAAGCTGACAATTGAATTGTATCTCCAGACATAGAGCCTACAGAAACATAACGTGTTTTGGGAGTGAAATTCCCGTTTCCTTTTAAAATAGAAAGAATAAGCTCAGCCGAATGTCCCCACAGATAATCTAAAACAATATCAATGGGAGTGCTTTTATGAATTTCTTTTAACTGAGAAATAAACAATTCATCATCTTGTTTTAAAGAAATAATTTCATCAGCATCTAATTCTAAAAGATTTTGAAGTGTTTTTTTATTTCTTCCGGTTACGATTATTTTCTTTGCACCGTAATGTTTTGCAATCTGAATTGCCATTTGTCCTGTAAATCCTGTTGCTCCGTTAATTAAAACCGTTTCTCCGGGCTGTATTCCGGCTCTAAAACGAAGTGCCATTGCTGAGCCTGCAACCGCATTTGGCATGGCTGCCGCCACTGCATTATCGATTCCTTCTGGTAACACAACCATTCTGTTTTTCTCTACCAAAGCTTTCTCTGCAATTGTTCCAGAAATACCGCGGGCGTAAACTCTCGTTCCATTTTCTAGTAAACCAATTGCGTCACTGCCAATTACAGTTCCGTTTGAATTATCACTTTCTGAAGAATAATGCTGGCCGCTCACAATTCCTTTATCCAGATTTGTAATTGCCACGGCTTTAACCGAGATTAAAATCTCATTTTCATTTGCTGTTATTGGTTCTGGAAATTCGGCATATTTAGGCAATTCGCCTTTTTTATAAACTACTGCTGCTTTCATAATTTTAAGATTATTAAATTTTATGAAGCAAAATTACAGGGCCGTTTACGGGCAGGCGATAACATTTGTTATCAAATTCAAAAAGGTTATTTTTTGTGTGCCAATTTACTTTTAATTCGGCTTAAATGAACCGTGCTTACGCCGAGATAAGAGGCAATATAATGCTGCGGAACACGCTGGATTATCTGAGGTTTTTCTTCAATTAAACTGAGATAACGCTGAGCAGGGGAGTCTTTTATGAAAGAAAAAAAATGTTTCATATAATCAAATGTTCTTTGAAAAAGCATATTGATTAAACGATCCCGAAGTTCCGGGATTTCTTTTATTTCTTCCAAAATTGTATCGACATCTTTTTTATGAATCCACCATAAAACAGAAGGCTCTATGGTTTCGACCACAACCGGACTTGGGAATTTTTTAATAAAACTTTCAATAGAAGCCACGCTCTGATTTTCGAAAAAGAACTGTGAAGTCAAATCTTTTCCATTATTATTAAACCAAACCCTGATACAGCCTTTTTCGATTATAAAAAGCTTTTTAGAAATTTCGCCTTCTTCTATCAAAACGGTTTTGGCCGGAACTTCAATACGATTAAAATAACCGGTGTATTCGTTCCATTTTTCATCGGTTAAAGGGAATTTATTTCGGAATTGATTGAACATCTTTTTTAATAAAATCATTAATCAGTATTAGAATTATATCCTGTTTTTCTTGACAAAATATGGATTATAATGAACTTTAATAAGTTCAAATCTTTTTCATCAATATTTAAAATTATTTTTTGAGGAGAATTCCATAACTTTTGCTTCGTTTCTGCTACCTTATTTCCTTTATATGTATAAAAACAATTTTGATTAAAAGATAAAAAATCACTTTTCTGATTTTTTATAGTTTTACCTCCATCAAAATAAATAAGGTCTTCAGAAATATCTTCAATATTTGAATCCTGAAATAAAATCTTATATTTTAAAGATCTAAAAGGAGTTTCATAACTTTGAATCTCTAGAATGAGTTTATGGTTAGAATCAAAAATTTTAATTAAATTTTTTCGAAGCCAATTGAACTTTATCGTAGAATAAAACAATAATTTTTCATCTTTATAAACAAATAGATTTTGTTCCTTATTTTCTACAATTTCTATTTCCATTCAAAAAATCACTTCGAATCAGATTCTACCTCAAACAACTGCACCTGACTTTTCAGTCTGTCAATCAACAAATTCATCATTCGTTTGTTTAAACTTGATGAATTTTGAATATAAGTATCATATTCTTCAATTGTAAAGAGCGCCATTACAATTCCTTTTAAAGAATTTCTAAACTTAATATCTTTTTGAATGGAATTTTCTATCGTCTGAAGTTTCTTTTCGACCGTATAGGAATAAAAATCGGGTTTATTTTTGTTTATGTAGTTAATAAAAACTGCAATAAACAAATCGTTTTGAAGTTTAAGTATAGGTCTAATCGTCTGATTTTGAAAGATCTCATCTGAAGAAGATTGAGCACTTACAGTTCCTAAAGTTTCGCCTCTGAATTCTCTTAAAAAAGTGTCTCTATCTGCCATGTTTTTTATTTAAATTTAGAAAAAAATCTAATACAAAAATCAAATTACTATATAAGTTATATTAGAAATTTAAGATTGAGTTCCTTATAATCTTATAATTCTTATATTGCTCTAAAAAAATCAAGATGAATATAAAATCATTTTCTTTCCTTCTTTTAATTTTAATTGTAATCGTGTCTTGTAACTCAAAGGAGAATAAAGATAATTATAAAGAAGTTTTTTATCAGGCTGTAAATGATAAAGACACAGCAGTTTTAGCCATAAAAGTAAGCGATAAACGTTTTTATGGACGCTACGAGATTTCATATTATCAGTTTGGAAAAGATTCCGGAGATGTAAGAGGGGATATCAAAGGAAATACATTAACGGGAGATTTTCATTATATTTCAAATGGCGGCAGCTGGAAAAGAATTCCTTTGGCTTTACTAAAAAAAGACAACAAATTAATCCTGGGAAATGGTGTAATAGGAACTTACATGAATCTTCCGTGTTTTATTCAGGGAACTTTAAATTATAATGATCCTAAGTTTGTTTTTAAAGAAGTTAGGAAGTAGTTTTCAGTTTTCAGTCGCAGTCGCAGTCTCAGTTTTCAGTACAAGTAAAACCTGCGACTGAGACTGAAAACTGCGACTGAAAACTGAATACTGAGACTGAATACTAAAAAAATCACCTATCCAATCTTCCAATCTGTGATGGCAGTTCGAATATTTCAAGATCGAAATAAATAACAGAAGCCATAACATGATCGAAAATATCCGACATTATATATTCGTAGTTTGCCCAGCGTTTATCGCTCGAAAAAACATAAATTTCTAACGGAACACCATGTGCGGTAGATTGCAGCTGGCGGCACATAATATGCATATTTTTGTTTAATCCCGGATGATCTAACAAATACTGCATAATATATTTTCTAAACATACCTAAATTGGTCATATTACGACCATTAAGCAAAAGAGATTTATCAATGCCTCTAAGCTCATTATACTTTTCAATTTCGGCTTGTCTGGTTTCGATATACGAAGTTATAAGCTGTATTCCTTTCATGTGATTCAAGTCATCATTGTTTAGAAAACGAATACTGCTGCTTTTTATTAAAACGTGTCTTTTAATACGTCTTCCGTCAGATTTCTGCATACCGCGCCAGTTCTGAAAAGAATCTGAACTCAGGGCATACGTTGGAATCGTAGTAATGGTATTATCAAAGTTGCGGACTTTTACAGTCGTCAGATTGATTTCGATTACATCTCCATCCGCACCAAATTTATCCATTGTAATCCAGTCGCCAATACGAACCATATCGTTTATGGCAACCTGAACACTCGAAACAAATCCAAGAATAGTATCTCTGAAAATAAGAATGATAATAGCCGAAAGTGTTCCTAAAATGGTTAGTAATTCGCCCTTTTTGATTCCGAATAGAGTTGAAATAATCATCGCTACTCCAAAAATCCAAAGCACGATCATGATAACCTGAACAAAACTGTCGATAGGTTTATCGCTGTATTCCGGCTTTTGTTTTAAATAGTCGCGTAAAGCGTTAAAAATGGTCCTGATGATCCATAAACTAATTAAAACGATATAAATGCCCACAATTTTTCCAAAAAGCAGTTCCCAGTATTCATACTTATCTAAAATAACCGGAACAGCTTTATAAATAAAGAAAAACGGAATTAAGTAGGCTGTATATTTTGTGGTTTTGTTGTGTATTAAATAATCGTCAAATTTAGTTTTGGTACGCTGGGCAAATACTGCTGTAAGCGTAACCAAAACAAATTTGGCGATATAATAAATTGCATATGCCAAAACCAGCATAATAGCAATATTAATAACAAGACTAATGTAAGACGCAAAATTGCGGTTCATTCCCCAGTCTCTAAAAAGCGGATATAAAAAATTGAATATTTTATCCAAAAGCTTATGCATTTGCTTTAGTTTCTAAATACTTTTTCTCGATGTAAAATGTTCCAAACGGAATTAGAGAGGCGATTAGTATAATTGCAAAAGTTTTAAAATCCCAATTTTGAGATTTTTTTAGTAAAAAAGCCAAAATAATATAACCAATAAAAAGGATTCCGTGTGTCATTCCTAATGGTCTTAATAAAGTATGGTAAAGTTCAGGATTGTTAGTTTTAATGATAAGCATATTGGCGAATAAAACTAAATATGAAATTCCTTCTAAAATAGCGGTAACTTTAAAAATCTTAAGCATGTAGATATATTTTTGAGATTATGCAGGCAAAATTAAGTATTAGGATTGGTTTTTGGGTTATGTGTCAGGAAAGTAATTTACTTTTGTATTCTTAAACTTTGATAATGAGCAAACGCGATTTAAAAAAATATTTAGCCGAATTAACCAAAGAACAACTAGAGGAACAACTCATTGAATTGTATGAAAAGTTCAGTCCTGTAAAAGTCTATTATGACTTTGTTTTTAATCCAAAAGAAGACAAACTGCTGCAGGAATCAAAGGTTAAAATTTCGCATGAATATTTTCCGGTAAAAAAGCCCAATGCAAGATGGCGTCCAAAAGCAAAAATGCGGCGCTCTGTGGCTCAAAAAATCATAAAACATTTCATTTCTTTAGGTGTTGATTCATTTATAATTGCCGATTTGATGCTTTATAACATAGAAATTGCGCAAACGTATTCGTCAAATAATTTTATTAAGCAGGAATTGTTTTACAAAAGCATGTTTAATTCATTTGAGCAGGCAGTAAATTTTGTTATTTCAAATGGAATTTTGACTGAATTTAAAGCAAGAATTGAAGCAGTTTATCAGGAGACTTTGCAACAAAAATGGAAAAACAGGTATGATTTTGAAGCAATTCTGGAGAAAATTGACTTTTAAAAACATTTCCTATAAAAAATCTTAGTTTAAAAAAAACATTTATTTTAGGTTAAAATAAGATGAATAACTGTTTTTTAGATGTATTTTTGCAAAAATCCAAAAATAAACAATGTCTCAAAACACTTTAGAAATAGAAAGAGAAGAGAAAAAAGAACTTTATGCATACCAAAAAGGCGATATTGATGCCATTTTTGACCGCTTAGATAATGCTCCTCCAAAACATCATTTATTGTATCAATTGCCAACAGGAGGCGGGAAAACAGTAATATTCTCAGAAATTGTACGTCGTTATTTATCTAATAATGACAAAAAAGTGGTTGTTTTAACACACCGAATCGAGCTTTGCAAACAAACTTCAAAAATGCTGAAAGGCTTTGGCGTAAGCAACAAAATAATCAACAGTAAGGTAAAAGAACTGCCGGACCAAAACGATTATTCTTGTTTCGTTGCGATGGTCGAAACTTTAAAAAACCGTATTAATGATGAAAAACTGCATCTTGATAACATTGGTTTGGTGATTATTGATGAGGCACATTACAATTCATTCAGAAAATTATTAAACTCATTTAAAAATGCTTTTATTTTAGGAGTTACAGCAACTCCGTTGAGTTCTAACATAAAACTGCCAATGCACCAAAGCTATGACGAACTTATAGTAGGTGATACAATTGGCTCTTTAATAGACAAAGGATTTTTGGCCAGAGCTACAACATACAGTTATGATGTGGGTCTGACTTCATTAAAAGTGGGTATTAATGGAGATTACACCGTAAAATCTTCAGATGATTTATATACCAACTCAATGATGCAGGAAAAACTGCTTCATGCCTACACAGAACGTTCTTTAGGAAAAAAGACCCTGATTTTTAATAATGGTATCCATACCTCTTTATATGTATATGATACTTTTAGAGAAGCAGGTTACGATATCAGACACCTTGACAATACAAGCAGTTCTGAAGAACGTAAAGATATTTTACAGTGGTTTAAGAAAACTCCAGACGCTATTTTAACTTCTGTAGGGATCTTAACAACCGGATTTGATGAACCTACTGTTGAAACCATTATCTTAAACAGAGCAACAAAATCATTAACTTTATATTTCCAGATGATTGGCCGAGGTTCTCGTAAATTACCTGGTAAAGATGAGTTTACAGTTATAGATTTAGGAAACAACGCTGCTCGTTTTGGATTGTGGAGCGAACCTGTAAACTGGCAGCATATCTTTAAATCTCCTGAATTTTATCTGGAGAATTTAAGAGATGATACTGAAATCGAAATGTTCTTTAAATACAGCATGCCGCCAGAATTAAGAGCAAAATTCAGCAAAACGGCCGATGTAACTTTTGATATAGATGAAGAACATAAACTGGCTATTAAGCAAAATTTACGTTCTAAAATTGTATTAGACAAATCATTAGAACAACACGCCGCAATGTGTGTTGATAATACCGAGACACTTCAGGAAGCTAAAGCGCTTTCTAAAGAATTAGATGATGATATCGAATGCCGAATTAAACGTTTTGCAAAATGTTTAAGCCAGTGCAGTAAAAACTACCGCGAATGGCTTCTGGATGATTACAAGCAAAGATTAACCTTGCTGGTAGGTAAGAAATACCGCGAAAAAATCATGAACGAACCGGATTGATAAATTTAGAGGAAAGTCTAAAGTTTAAAAGTCATAAAGTTCCTTATAAGGAATCTTAAATAAAGTAAACCATTAAGATGTTTTGATTTATTTCAAATGTCTTAATGGTTAAATAATTTTAAAGGGAAATAAATCACTTAAAGATTTTAGGAAAATCTAAATTCTAAAGTCAAAAATCTAAAATTAAATCATGTCTAAACAATTCTCAACATTAGGAATTTCAGAACCTATTTTAAAAGCTTTAAGCGAATTAAATATTGTTGAACCAACAGAAATTCAACAAAAAACAATTCCGCTTTTATTAGCTGAAAACCATGATGTTGTAGGTTTGGCTAAAACCGGAACCGGAAAAACAGCCGCTTTTGGACTTCCATTATTACAATTAATTGACACAAAATCAAGTGCTGTTCAGGCTGTAATTTTAGTGCCGACAAGAGAATTAGGACATCAGATTTTTAGAAATTTAGAAGATTTTTCAAAATATATCCCTAACATTTCAATTGCAGCAACTTGCGGCGGAATTCCAATAAAACCTCAAATTGAGCGTCTTAAAACTCCAACTCATATTATCGTAGCCACTCCGGGGCGTTTAATCGATTTGATTCAGAGAAAAGCAGTAGACTTAAAACAAACCCAATATTTAGTTTTAGACGAAGCCGATGAAATGGTTTCGATTCTAAAAGAAAGTCTGGATGAAATTTTAACCGAAATTCCTAAAAAACACCGTACTTTATTATTCTCAGCAACTTTGCCGGGAACTATAAAACAATTGGTTCAGAATTATTTGAACAAAAATGTAGTTCAGGTAAGCGCAAGTATGGAAGTTGTAGGCAATCAAGGAATTGACCACCAATATATTGTAGTAGACCCTATTGAAAAACTAGACGTTTTAATGCACTTTTTAAATTCAAGAGAAGGAGAAAGAGGTATTATTTTCTGTAAAACAAAAGCTGCTGTCAACAAATTAGCCAAAAATCTGGCAATAAACCGTTTTTCTTCTGGAGCTATTCATGGAAGCTTAACACAAGGAATTCGTGACAGAATCATGGAGCAGTTTCGTGAAGGTCATATTAATATTCTGGTTGCGACCGATTTAGCCGCAAGAGGAATTGACGTAAAAGAAATCTCTTATGTTGTAAATTACCATTTACCTGATGCTTACGAAACCTATGTTCACCGAAGCGGAAGAACTGCCAGAGCAGGAGCAAAAGGGCTTTCGCTGACTGTTTTACAAGAAGATGAAGTTTTTGAAATTGCTGATTTTGAAAGAGAGTTAGGTCTTACGTTTTCTAAGTTCCAAAAACCGTCTGCATTAAGTATTGAAGAAAACAATACACTTTTATGGGCGAAACAAATTTTTAAAACTAAACCCAATCATGATATCTCAACTGATTTAAAAACGAAAGTAAAAACCGTATTTCATCATTTGACTAAAGACGAACTTATCGAGAAATTAATGGCAAATTATATTTTGCAAAACAAAATCGATATAGTTGATAAAACAGTTAAAAAAAGCAAAAAGTAGCAAAGATGACTTTTGTCATTGTTTATTAAAGTTGTACATTTATAAGGAATTATTTTATAATCCTACTTAATAAACAACATATATGAACATAGTCATAATAGGAGGTGGTTTTGCGGGAATAAATCTCGCAAAAGAGCTCGTTAACCATCCAGACATACAAGTAACCCTTGTAGACAAAAACAATTATAACTTTTTTCCGCCGTTAATATATCAAGTTGCGACAGCTTTTTTAGAGCCGTCAAGCATTAGTTATCCATATAGAAAATTTTTTGCTGGTAAAAAAAATCTTCAGTTTCGTTTAGGCGAACTTCTTTCTGTAGTTCCAGCCGAAAATAAAATCATTTTAAATAATGGTGAATTATCATACGATCACCTTGTTTTTGCAACAGGAGCAGAAACGAGTTATTTTGGTATGGAGAATGTAATGAAAAACGCCATTCCGATGAAAACTCTTAATGATGCCATCGAAATGCGAAATACACTGCTTAAAAATCTTGAAAAAGCGGCCATTTGCAAAGACATGCGCAAACGTCGTAAATTATTAACGATTGTTGTTGCTGGAGGAGGACCAACAGGAGTTGAAGTTTCTGGAATGTTTGCCGAAATGCGAAAAAGCATTCTTTTAAAAGAATATCCAGAATTAGACACATCTGCAAGTAATGTATATTTAGTAGATGGAGGCGATGCACTTCTGGCTCCAATGAGCAAAGAATCTCAAAAAGATACTTTAGACGCCCTGACAAAATTAGGAGTTGTAGTAAAATTAAACACTAAAGTTGTTGATTACGTTGACGATACCGTATTTTTTGAAAGCGGAGAAACTATCAAAACCAAAAACTTAATCTGGGCTGCCGGAGTTTCTGCTAAAATTTTTGAAGGAATTCCGCAGGAAAGTTACGGTCGCGGCCGACGCATGGCTACAGATCAATACAATAAGGTAAACGGACTTGAAAATGTTTATGCAATTGGTGATACTGCAATTTTAGCCGGCGATAAAAATTTCCCTAACGGACACCCGCAAGTTGCTCAGGTTGCTATTCAGCAAGGATTAAATCTAGCGAAAAACTTTAAGGCAATGACAAAAAACAAACCGTTGAATCCTTTTACTTATAAAGATAAAGGTTCAATGGCAATTATTGGAAAAGCAAAAGCTGTAGTAGATTTACCAAGTCCAAAATGGCATTTTAAAGGATTTTTTGCATGGATTATCTGGTTGTTCATCCACTTGATTTCTTTAATTACCTATAGAAACAGATTAAACACATTTTGGAACTGGATGGTTGCTTACTTTGCAAGAGACCAGTCTCTTAGAATGATTATCAGACCAGATAAAAGATCTCAGGAGAAATAAGAAATTCCTATAGATTGAGATACTATAAAAAAAGCCAGAATTTTTGATTCTGGCTTTTTTTATAGAAATTTCTACCCATTAATGAGCAAGTATAGTGTCATCATCAGCGGCTATTTCTACTTTATTTTTGATAAATCTTTTTCCGATATTTAAAACTATAAAGGCAATAATTGTAGTTACAGTCATAATAAGAACCATAGGCGCTACAGAATCCTTTACAAAAACTCCAACAGCAAATGAGGCCAAAGATCCTAATCCTAACTGAATTGCGCCCATTAAAGCCGAAGCACTTCCTGCATTTTTTGCAAAAGGAGCCATTGTAAGCCCGGCAGTATTAGGGTTTGAAATTCCTAAACAACCCAGAAAAATAAACAGGATTGCTATAGTTTCATATAAGCCTAGTAAATTGTTTAAAGAAAGTATTAGGAAAACAATGCTAACGACAGACTGCAGGATTAATGCTCCAAAAATCATTTGTTCACTTGAAAATCTCTTTAATAAAACAGAATTTAACTGGCTTGAACCAATAAAACTTACAGACATAAAGGCAAAAATCCATCCATAAGTTTTAGCATCAACATGATAAATATCCATAAAAATGATAGGAGAGGCCGCTACATACGTAAATAATCCCGAAAATGCGATTGCTCCGGTAAATGCATACGTGTAAAATTGCGGTTCTTTAAGAACTTTTAAAAAGTTCGAAATAATTGGTTTTGGTTTTAATGATATTGAAGTATCTGGTTTGTAACTATTTGGAAGTCCAATTTGTGAAGCTGCCAAAATTGCAATTCCCATAAACATTAATATAGAAAACACAGTGTGCCAGCCGTAATCTTCGGTAACATAACCGCCAATTGTAGGCGCCAGCATTGGCGAAAGACCTAAAACAAGCATTAAAAGCGAAAATACTTTTGGAATATCTTTTACAGGAAATAAATCACGAACCATTGCTACAGAAGCAACTGTTGCAGCACAGCTGCCGATGGCCTGAACAAAACGCAAGAAAATAAATGTATCAATATCAGTTACATACGAACAGCCCAAAGAAGCTAAAATATAAACCATTAAACCAATAAAAAGTGGTTTTTTGCGCCCAAAACGATCTAATAAAGGTCCATAAAGCAATTGTCCGGCAGAAATTCCAATAAAATAACTCGATAAACTCATGGATACTTTTGCAACAGAAGTATTTAAATCTTTTGCAATACCAGAGAATCCCGGTAAATACATATCAATTGAGAATGGACCAAGAGCAGTTAATGAACCTAAAATAAGAATAAGTTTGATGTATTTTTTTGTAGTCATTTTAAAAAAGGGGCTTGTAATTTCCTGCAAAGATAAAGATTTCGTATCTTGTATAGTATTGAATGCATTTTAATATCTAAAACAGAACTTTATTAATCCAAAAATTAGAAAATTATGAAGAATTGTATTTTGTTATTAGCCTTTATTTTTACGTCCGTTTCATTTGCTCAGACCATTACATCAAAGAAAGAAGATGTCAGTGCTGCGCAGTATGATTTAATACAAAAAGTTAATCAATTTTATCCGGATATCACGGTAAACAAAACGATTACCAATTTTTATGCAGATGGAACTATTATTGACTCTCAGCAGGAATTTGATTTATCCGGATCGAAATTTACAAGTTACAAACTAGGAATTGAACCTGATAATAAAAAGCTGTTATTTCAGTATGAATCTCCTGAAACCGGAAAAGTTTACGGAGACGTTTCAGTTTTTAAAGGAAATGTTTTGAGAACAACATTCTCTGATAAAACAAATCAGATTGAAGTTTCGCTTAACGGAAAATCCGTTTATTTGAAAAAAATAAAATAATTTTTCAAATACGAGAAATTTAAAGCATCACATAATGTGATGCTTTTTTTATGAAGTATATTGTTTACTTGTTCTGAATCAGCTTTTCCAATTTATCAATCATTTCCTTTTGCTGCAATAACATACGCTCATAAAGCTCTACCATTTTATCAATAGGGTTGAATGTAGGTTGATTGTTAAAAAAAGCAGGTTGTTGACAATTATCAAAAGAAGCATTATTTGATATAATATTTATTGCTTGTTCTTCATCAAAATTTTCGATAGCTTGAACAGGAACTTTAAGAATTTTAGCAACCTGAGCTAAAATATCAGTTTCAATCAATTCTTTTTGCTCCA
>NZ_JBQEMU010000035.1:26799-31750 GCF_052044235.1 Flavobacterium sp. 22659 | reverse complement strand
AAAACTGAAATCGAAAAAAGAAAAAACTTAGAATCTTAGTCCTTAGTACCTTAGAATCTTAAAAAAAAATCTTTCTTATTCTAGATTAAGTTGAGTTGAAATTGGAACTAATAAATTTGCAATATAAATTACAAGTTCTGTCAAAAACTGAAATCGAAAAAAGAAAAAACTTAGAATCTTAGTGCCTTAGTACCTTAGAATCTTAAAAAAAATCTTTCTTATTCTAGATTAAGCTGAATTGAAATTGGAACTAATAAATTTGCAATATAAATCACAAGTTCTGCGAAACTGAAATTTCAAAGTGAAGAAAAAACTTAGAAACTCAGTATCTTAGAATCTTAGAAACTTAGAAAAAATGAAAACACTTGAATTCTTATTACTCGGAAAAAACGAAGCGATCCTGGCCATTTTACTTCGCCTTGTAAATGCTTATGAAGACTGGAACGCAGTCGCATTTAGCAGCGAAACAGAAGCTCAGGTCTATTTTCAGAATCACAAAATTGACGTTGTTCTATTGAGCTCCGGAATCGAAGACCATGTCGAAAAAGAGTTTACTTTATTTTGCTTAAAACAACAGCCAGACGTAGAAGTAATTGAACATTTTGGCGGCGGAAGCGGATTATTAAAATCAGAAATTCTCCACCGTTTACATCTAAAAGGAAAAATCTAGGCGCCGCATTTTTCTCTTTTAAAAATTCATTAAAAGCTTAAAGAATAATCTATTAACGAATATTCGTCGCTAAATCGACGATATATCGTCAGGATCACTATTGCCTTTTCTGAAAAACCTTTTAAAAACAAGACATTAAAAACAAGGCATTTATTTTGAATGCAAAACACTGAAAATCAAATACAAAATATTTTAAAACCTTTATTTAACAACAAAATCAAATTATCATGAAAAAATTAATCCTTACAGCAGTTTTATCTTTAGTAACTTTTATCGGATTCGCTCAAAAACCAAGTCCGGCGCAGTTAGATCCAACCAATCATACTTTAGTCTTAATCGATTACGAAAGCCAGATGGCCTTTGCAGTAAGCAACATTCCAATCGATCAGCTTAGAAACAATACCGCTTTAGTAGCAGGCGCATCAAAAATATTCAAAGTTCCAACTATTGTAACAACAGTAGCCGAAAAATCGTTCAGCGGACCCGTTTTTAAAGAAATTGAAGAATTCTATCCACAAAAAACATCAAACTATATCGACCGTACTTCAATGAATACCTGGGAAGATATTCCGGCTCACAAAGCTATAGTTGCAAAAGGTAAAAAGAAAATCGTTCTTGGCGGTTTATGGACAAGTGTTTGTATCGTAGGGCCAGCTTTATCAGCAATCAACGAAGGATATGATGTTTATGTAATTACAGATGCAAGTGGCGACATTTCTAAAGAAGCTCACGAAATGGCAGTAACCCGTATGGTTCAGGCTGGTGCGCACCCAATTACTTCATTACAATATTTATTAGAATTACAACGTGACTGGGCTCGTCAGGAAACTTATGTTCCTGTGACTGATTTAGTTAAAAAATACGGCGGCGCTTATGGTGTAGGTGTTCAATATGCTCATGAAATGTTGAAACACTAATTTTAGATGGAACACGCATGAAACGGATTCGCTATCGCTAAAACGCGGATAAAACGGATTTTAAAATTCATAAATAAAAACCCGTGCAAATCCGCGTCTTTGCAAAGCAAATCAGTAAAATCCGCGGGCCAAAATACTTCCAGAAAAACAAAGAAAGGCTGTGTAACTGCACAGTCTTTTTTTTACCCAAAACCAATTAAAATACCACAACCATGAAACTCTCTTTTAAAATAGCAGCTTTCCTTTTAATTATCTCCCTTCCTATTTTCGGGCAAAGCAAAAAAGCAACTCTAATCGTTCATCATGCTGTAATTCATACTTTAGACAATAAAAATACAATCGTTGAAGCCATGGCTGTCGCCGATGGAAGAATCCTAAAAACAGGGAAAAACAGCGAAATCTTAAAATTAAAAGACAAAAAAACAACCCTAATCGATGCTAAAGGGAAAACCATTATTCCCGGAATATTCGATTCTCACATGCACATCATCCGCGGAGGAAGATTCTATAATACCGAATTACGCTGGGACGGTGTTCGTTCCTTAAAAAGAGCTTTGGCCATGCTGAAAGAACAAGCACAAAGAACTCCAAAAGGACAATGGGTTCGTGTGGTAGGCGGATGGAATGCTTATCAGTTTGAAGAAAAAAGACTTCCAACTCTAGCCGAAATCAACGAAGCAACTGGCGATGTTCCAGCTTTTATTCTTCATTTATACGGACACGCTTATTTGAACAAAGCAGGTTTAGAAACTTTAAAAATTGATGCCAATACACCAAATCCAAATGCGGGATTGATTGAAAAAGATTCAAACGGAAATCCAACCGGATTGTTAGCTGCAGAACCAAATGCTTTTATTTTATACTCTACACTTGCCAAACTTCCAGAATTGACGCAAGAAGAAAAATTTAATTCGACCAAACAATTTATGACCGAAATGAACCGTCTTGGCGTAACTGCTATTATGGATGCAGGAGGCGGATTCCAGAACTTTCCAGACGATTACGGTGTAACAAACGGTTTGTGCAAAGACAGCGATTTAACGATCAGAATGCCTTATTATTTGTTTGCTCAAAAAGCAGGAACAGAATTAAATGATTACACAAAATGGATGCAGACAGTCGAAATTGGCGAAGGCTGTGACGACGATCATCATTCAGATAAAGTAGAATATCACGTTCAGGGTGCGGGAGAAAATTTAGTTATGAGTGCCGGAGATTTTGAAAACTTCGACAAACCAAGACCAGAATTAAGCCCGGCAATGGAAGGTCAGTTAAAAGAAGTTTTATCCTTATTAGTAAAAAACAAATGGCCGTTTAGAATTCACGCAACTTATAACGAAAGCATTACAAGATTTTTAAATGTAATTGAAGACATTAATAAAGAAACACCTTTAAACGGACTTTTATGGTTCTTTGATCACGCCGAAACAGTTTCTACAGAAAATTTAAAACGTATTAAAGCTTTAAACGGCGGTATTGCAATTCAGCACAGAATGGCATATCAAGGTGAAAGTTTCATTAAAAGATATGGAAAAACAGCTGCTGCAAACACAGTTCCGCTAAAGAAAATGTTCGAATTAGGAATTAAAGTAGGAATGGGAACAGACGGAACCCGTGTAGCAAGTTACAATCCGTGGGTTGGTTTATACTGGCTTACAACCGGAAAAACTTTAGGAGGTTTAAAATATATGAACGACGAGAATATTGTAGACCGAACAACAGCTTTAAAATTGTTCACTTACGGAAGCGCACAATTAATCAATATTGAAAAAGACAGAGGAATGCTGACTGCAGATAAATTAGCTGATTTCTCAATCCTTTCTGATGATTATTTCACCACTTCTGAAGAAAACATTTTAAACATCGAATCACAACTAACAGTCGTAAACGGAAAAGTAGTGTATGCCGATAATGACTTTAGAACTTTTGCCAGCGAAAAACCAAAAGCAATTCCAGATTGGAGTCCGGTAAATTATTTTGGAGGATATCAAAAAAACTAATTCAAATGAAAAATACATTCTTCTTATTGTTGCTTTTGGGAATCTTTTTTTCGGCAAACGCACAACAAAAACCAGTTTTCCAAAAGCTGCGATATGAGGATGATTTCACTTATCTAAAAGCTGATTCGACGAAAACCTCATACGAGAAAATCAAATATATTCCGTTAGGAAAAAACGATAAATATTATGCCTCAATTGGCGGAGAAGCAAGACTGCAGTATACTTACACCGTTAACAATAAATGGGGAGACGAATCTGACGATGATGGGTATTTACTTTCTCGTTATCTGCTTCATGCAAATGTTCAATTGGGCGTTTTTAGAACATTTTTTCAATTGCAAAGCAGTTTAGCAAACGGCAAAACAGATCCAAGTCCGGTTGATGAAAATCAGTTAGATATACATCAGGCTTTTTTGGATATAGATTTTATCCGAAAAGAAAATGAACAGTTAACCCTGCGTTTCGGAAGACAAGAAATGTCATACGGTTCCCAGCGTTTGGTTGCTGTACGAGAAGGTCCAAACAGCCGACTTGCTTTTGACGGATTGAAACTATTTTATAAAAAAAACAATTGGCAGTCAGATGCTTTTTTTACACATCCAATTGCCAATAAAAAAGGAACTTTTAATGATAGTTTTAATGAAAATGCCAAGTTTTGGGGAAGTTATACGGTAATTCATAAAGTGCCGTTTATTCAAAACATCGATTTGTATTATTTGGGTTTATGGAAAAGCCGGGCTGTTTTTGATGATGCTGTTGGTACAGAAAACAGACAATCGATTGGAACACGAATCTGGAAAAACAAAGGAAATTGGAAATACGATTTTGAAGGCGTTTACCAGTTCGGCAACATCAATCAAAAGACAATTTCAGCATGGACTATTTCTTCTTTTGCTTGTTATACTTTCGAAAACATAAAATACACTCCGGAAATTGGATTAAAAACAGAAATCATTTCTGGTGATAAAAATTCTGGCGATGGCTATTTACAAACTTTCAATCCGTTATATCCAAGAGGTGCTTATTTTGGTTTAGTTGCTCTTATAGGTCCATCAAATTTAGTTGACGTTCATCCTTCAATTAATTTTAGTTTATCTGAAAAATGGGGACTCGGAATTGATTATGATATTTTCTGGAGACAAACCATAAGTGATGGTATATACGCACCAAACATGCAGCTTTTATATTCAGGAAAAGATACAACGGAACGTTTTATAGGTTCACAGTTAATATCAAATGTAAACTACGACCTCAATAATCATTTAGGTTTTACATTAGAAACTGGCTGGTTTAATGCAGGTTCATTTTTAAAAGAAGTGGGTTCAGGAAAAGATTATTTTTATGCAGCATTGACGGCACAATTT
>NZ_JBQEMU010000035.1:0-26749 GCF_052044235.1 Flavobacterium sp. 22659 | reverse complement strand
TATTTTTATGCAGCATTGACGGCACAATTTAAATTTTAATGATAAAGAACCGTAGGTTCGGTACATCTTGTAGGGATGGATTTTAATCCGTCCATAGATCAAGATTATTTTTATGCGTCGCTGAAAGCACAATTTAAATTTTAAATTTGTGTAATTCAAAATCCTAAAAATGGAGAAAACATATTCGGTTGTATTTTATTCTAAAACATTGGTTGAGCCTGTTAAAAAATTGAAAGACTTTTTAAGAAGCAAAATTAAATGGTACAACAGCTGTAATTCTGAAGCACACATTACGATTTGTGAATTTAAAATTGATGAATCAAAGCTTGATTCCATCAAACAAAAGCTTGCTAAAATTTCAGATACTTTTACACCTTTTCAAGTAAATTTAGATCATTTTGATTCTTTTCCAAATGCAGGTGCTTTTTTTATTGGTGTAAATGAAGATTCAAAAAATCATTTCGTGCCAATAATGAAAAAGATTCATGAAACTTTAAAGTCTTTAAAGCATAAAAGTGATAATCCGCATCTGTCAATTGGACGAAAATTAACTCCTGAAAACCTTAAAATTGCTTCTGAACTTTTTACTACAATTGATCTTCAATTTGAATGCAATGAAATTGTTTTAAGAGAATTTGATCCCATAATAAAACAGTTTTTTGTAATTGATTCTTTTAAATTTGGAAGTAATCCAGAACCTGAGTTTGTTCAGGGAAGCCTTTTTTAACCGCAAAGTATGTCATTGCGAGGAACGAAGCAATAACAAAAATCACAAACTCATTCAGCAAAATGAGATTGCTTCGTTCCTCGCAATGACCATGCAAATCAGTTTAAATCGGTAAAATCTGCGAGCCAAAAAATTTCGTATATTTGAATTTTACAATTCACGAATTATGAAATCCCTAGATTCATTTTACCAGGATATTACCGAAGGTTCAACAGTAGAGCCTACTTCCCTATTACCAAACGACATTCAAAAAGAGATTGGTCATTTTAATGTTTTTGATATTAAAGAACTTCTGGAACGTATGAAAGGGAAACCTGGAATGCCTTATGACAGAAGAGCTTATTACAAAATAAGTTTGATTAGAGGGAAAAACAGAGCCGAATATGCTGATAAAATAATCGACATTGAAAAACAGGGATTGTTATTTGCAACTCCAAAAATTCCCTACAATTATTTACCGCAGGATACCAATCAAGGCGGACAGTTTTGTGTATTTACAAGTGAGTTTTTATCTAAAAGTAAAAGCGGTATTGATTTAGACGAACTTCCAATTTTTGCTTCAGACGGTTATCCAATTTTTCAGTTATCTGATGAAGAAGTGGAAGAAGTTACTTTGATTTTCAAAAAGATACAAAAAGAAATCAATTCTGATTATATTTATAAATACGATTTAATCCGAAATTATGTCGCTGAACTAATTCATTTCGGACAAAAATTGCAACCCATAACAGCACTTTATTCTAAACACAATTCTGCAGCAAGAGTTTCGTCTTTATTTGCCGAATTATTAGAAAGACAATTTCCTATAGAATCACCAAATCAGCGTTTAGAACTAAGAACTGCGAAAGATTTTGCAGAACGATTATCAGTTCACGTCAATCATTTAAATAAAGTCTTAAAAGAAAACACCGGAAAAACCACAACCGAATTAATCAGCACAAGATTAACAAACGAAGCTAAAATACTTTTAAAGCAGACAGACTGGAATATTTCTGAAATCGCCTATTCACTTGGTTTTGAAGAATTAGCACATTTTTCAAACTTCTTTAAAAAACAAACTTCTTACACGCCACTGGCTTTTAGAGCTTAAATTTTGTTTCAAGTTTCAAGTTGATATTCTTTGTGTGTTTTAACCGCAAAGAGCGCAAGGTTTTTTCTAAGCTTTATGTTATATAAACATAAAGTTCGCAAAGCTTTACGTAAAAAACTTTGCGAACCTTGCGTAATACCTAGCGTTCTTTGCGGTTAAACCTGAAGCTTGGAATTTGAAACTTCTAAAAATTTGAATTTATCACTTGTGATTTGAATTTCGCAAACATCGGTTTGATATTTACAATTCCCCAAATCTGCTTCGCTCCTACCTTTGTCTAATCAAATTAAAAGATCGAAAAGATGAATTTATCAAACAACAAAATTTTAATTACGGGAGGTGCAAGCGGTATCGGACTTGGACTTACCGAACGATTTATTCAGGAAAACAATACCGTGATTATTTGCGGCAGAAGAGAATCAGTTTTAAATGACGTTAAAGCAAAATTCCCTTCAGTAATTACAAAAGTATGCGACCTTTCTAAAGAAGAAGACCGCACTGCACTTTATGAATGGATTGCAGCAAATCATCCTGATTTAAACGTATTAATCAACAATGCCGGAATTCAAAACTGGATGTCGATTACTGATGCTGATTTTTATGCAAACATGAAAAATGAGCTGACAACCAACATTGAAGCTCCACTGCATTTAACTTCATTATTTATTCAGTTACAATCTCTAAAAACGGTAATGAATGTAACTTCTGGATTAGCATTTTCACCTTTTGCAAAAGTTCCGGTTTATTCAGCTACAAAAGCGTTTTTTAGATCGTTTACACTTTCACTACGTCACTTATTAAAAGAAAAAAACATCGAAGTAGTCGAAATTATTCCGCCGGCATTAAACACAGATTTGGGTGGAATTGGTCTTCACGACGCACATCCAAGCGTAAGCAGTTTTATAGAATCAATTTTTGAACAGTTGAAAGAAGGAAGACAAGAACTTACTTTTGGAACCAGCGAAACGAGATTAAATGCAAGCGTTCCAGAATTAAAAGCGTCATTTAACGCATTACACGATAACTGAAATTAATTTTAAACACATAGAAACATAGCTATTGTAAACGTATAAAAGGCATTTCATTTATTAAAACAAACATAGAAATGCAGCTAAAAAGAAACTTAATTTATCTAAATCTCACATTGCTATGTGTTAGAAACTAGTTTCTTTTTACAATCTTTTCAAATCAAAATAAAATCTATGTTTCTATGTGTTTAAAAATAATCATATCGTAAAGGTCTTCGACTTCGCTCAGACTGACAGAAAAACAACAACAAATAATTCACAATTAACAACTCACAATTCACAATTAAATAAATATGGCAGTAAATACAAAAACAGCTCTGGTTACAGGCGGAAGCAGAGGTTTAGGAAAAAATATGGCAATTGCGATTGCAAAAAAAGGTATCGACGTAATTATCACGTACAACAGTAAAAAAGAAGAAGCTGATTTAGTAGTAAAAGAAATTGAAGGTTTAGGTCAAAAAGCGGCTGCACTTCAATTAAATGTTGCTGAATCTGGAACTTTTGATGCTTTCTACAAAGAAGTAGAATCAACTTTAAAAAACACTTTTAAAACAGACAAATTTGACTTTTTAATCAACAATGCCGGAATTGGAATTCACAATTCTTTCATTGGAACAACTGAAGCTGAATTTGATCAATTAACTAACATTCAGTTTAAAGGTCCGTTTTTCTTAACTCAAAAAGGTTTAAACGTAATGAATGATGGCGGCGGAATCGTAAATATTTCTACAGGTTTAGCCAGATTCTCATTTCCGGGTTATGCTGCTTATGCTTCTATGAAAGGTGCCATTGAAACTTTAACTAAATATCAGGCAAAAGAACTTGGAGCAAGAAAAATCAGAGTTAATGTAGTGGCTCCGGGTGCTATCGAAACAGATTTTGGAGGCGGAGTCGTTCGCGACAATGAGCAGATGAACCAGCAGATTGCTTCTGTAACCGCTCTTGGAAGAGTTGGTTTACCAGATGATATTGGCGGTGTTGTTGCCTTTTTATGTACCGAAGAGGCTCGCTGGATAAACGCACAAAGAATTGAAGCTTCTGGAGGAATGATGCTTTAATGAATGGTTTGTGGTTTGTGGTTTATGGTTTATGGTTTATGGTTTATGGTTTATGGTTGTTAGTTTATGGTTGATGGTTTATTGTTGATGGTTTATTGTTGATGGTTTATTGTTTATAGTTCATCACCATAACTTATAACTTATAACTCATAATTCATAATTCTAAAAAAGAACAAAACCCGATAAGCTTTAAAAAACTTATCGGGTTTGCCGTTTCAAATATAATTGAATTAGTAAGTATTCTTTGTTTAGTCTTTTTGAATTGAGACATCAAATCCGCCGTTTTTATCAAAAACAACATCATAGAATTTTGAATCTTTTTCTACTCCTACTTCATAAGTGGTTTGATTTTTATCATCTACTACAACCGAAACTTCTTTTATGGCTTTGGCAGGATAATTTTTCTTCAAATAAGTCTGTGCTTTAACAGGAAGCTGACTTAACGGAATTTGTAATTCGTATGCCTTTAAAACTCCTAAATTGTCATAAACCGCAAGAGCTTTAGTATTTTTATCGGTATTAAATTTGGCTTCGTACCTAATTTCGTCGTCGTCATCTCCAACATATCTTACAGACCATACGGGAACTTTATTAGGATATTCTTTTTCAAATGTAAACCTCACTTTTTCTGGCGGTGTTACAACATTATTTTGTCCGATAATAAACCCGCTCCATAATAAAACTATAAGTAAGAATACGTTTTTCATGACCTGAATATTTAAATTGAAAAATCGAAAACCTTATACTAAAAGTATTACTTTTAAAATAAATTTCAAATATTTTTTATTAAAAATAATATTACTTTTTTAACCTGTCGGTTAATTCCCTTTTATAGGTTATTCCAATAGGCAGTTTTTCATTTTTAATAACAACAAAATCTTTTTCAGTCGCTTCAATTTTATCCAGAGCCACTATATAAGATTTATGAATACGCATAAAATTCTTCTCCGGAAGGCATTTTTCTAACTCAGTTGTGGTTATAGATGCCAGATAAGTGCGTTTTGTAGTATGCAGTTTCACATAATTTCCAAAACTCTGTGCAAACAAAAGCTGGTCTAATTCTATTTCGATAAAATAACCGTCAACTTTTACATTAACCGTATTTATGGCAATTTCTTCTTCTTTCGCTTTTGTAGTTTCCGTCGAAAAGAAACGATCAATAGCTTTTAGAAACCTCGGAAAATAAATTGGTTTTAATAAATAATCAATTACACCGTAATCATAACTTTCAAGGGCAAATTCAGAATAAGCCGTTGTTAGGATTGTTTTAGGATGATTGGGAATAATTTTTAACAATTCCATTCCAGAAATCTCAGGCATATTAATATCCAGAAACATCAAATCGACTTTATTTTCTCTAAGATAATCCATTGCTTCAATGCCGTTATAGCCCTGAAAAACCAACTCTAACTTTGGATTTTGTTTTATATAATTAGCTAAAACATAATGCGCAGCAGGCTCATCATCTACAATTATGCATTTTTTAGGATCTCTCATTAGCAAATCTTTTCAATTGCAGTTTCAAATCAACAATATAAGTATTTTTATTATCCTGAATATCCAGATTATAATTCTTTCCAAAAATTAAATTCAATCTTTCGATTGTATTTTTTAAACCAATTTTAGTTGAAACCACGGCATCGGTTTTCTTTGGAATTGAATTTACAACATGAAGATGAAGCTGTCCTTCCTGAACCGTAATAAAAATTTGGACAAAACATTTTTCTATAGCGCAGGTTCCGTGTTTAAAAGCATTTTCAATAAAAGCAATTAAAAGCATCGGCGAAATTTTATACGCATTTTGATTGTCTATTTTATAATCAAAAGTTATATCGCATCGATAGCCGACACGCTCTTTTTCAAGCTGAACGTAACTGTTAATGAATTCTAATTCATCTTCTAAAGATACGCATTGTTTGCTGTTGCTTTCCAGCTGATAACGCATTAACTGCGAAACCTTCATGATTAAATCCGGTGTTCTGTCCGGGAATTCTAAACTAATTCCGTAAAGCGTATTAAAGGTATTAAATAAAAAATGCGGATTCAACTGTCCTTTTAAAGAATTCAGCTGCATTTGGTTGAAAAGCAAAGCTTCTTCCGTACGTTTTCTGTGAATTCTGTAGAATTTAAAAACAATAATAGGGCTTAAAATACAAACCAAAGTTCCTAAAACGCTCGCCAATTGATAGACATAACTTCGCTGATGCGAATTTTGATACAAATGGCAGTTACTGAACATATCGAGCATGGTAATCTCATACAAAACAATCGAGAAAACAAGAACTCCAAAAATGGTTAAGAATATATAAGTTGCCGGACGGCGGGTTTTAAATAAAATGGGAAGAAGAAAAAAACGATTAAACTGGGCGTGCATGTAAAGAATGAAGTAGAAAAAAATGCCCATTAAAACGGAAGTTAAAGAACTAAATAACATCCAGTCGTTTTTTAATGTGTATATGGTAAAGGAAAACGCGACGACGGCAATTTCCTGCCACCACTTATTATCCAGTATGTTATCAAATTTTCTGCTCATTTTTAAAACTTAAATAGAGTACAAAGTACGGACAAATATTTAATTATTTTTTCCAATAAATGACCAATTGAATTGGTCATTTATTAGTGCAGCACATCACTTATCATGACTTTTATCAGCACAAGACAAATAAATTTGTTCTATAATTTCACACTTGAGTTTATGTACTTCAAAAAAATTACCATTTTATTTTTCTTGATTTTTGCCTCAGCCAGTTATTGTCAAACCCTGTCTTTAAAAGAAGCAATAAAAACCGGGCTTGAGAATTACGGTTCTATCAAAGCAAAAAACAATTACACCAATGCATCAAAGGAGACTTTAAAACAGTCTCGCCGTGATTACCTGCCGAATCTTAACTTATCGGCACAGCAGGATTACGGAACTGTAAACGGACAAAACGGGCCATTGTATGGTTTTGGAGGTCTCGGAGTTGCTTCTTCCGGGTTACCACTTCCGGAACAAAACTGGAATTCGGCTTTTGGCGCACTTTATCTAGTCAACATGAACTGGGATTTTTTCACTTTTGGAAAAACACAGGAAAAAATCAATTTATCTAAAATTGATGTTCTGGCTAAAGAAAAAGATTTACAACAGGAAAAATTTCAGCAGGAAATCAAAATTTCGGCTGCCTATTTAAATCTGTTAGCAAGCCAAAGATTACTGATTTCCCAGCAAAAGAATTTAGACCGCGCAGAAGTTTTTAAAAAGACAGCTGCAGCGAGAGTTAAAAACGGATTATTGGCAGGAGTCGATTCGACTTTGGCAACTGCAGAAGTTTCGAAAGCTAAAATTGCTTTAAACCTTGCCAAAAATTTCGTTAAGGAACAAAACAACAAATTAGTCGATTTAATGGGAGTTGCACCTCAGGATTTTGTTGCTGATACTCTTTTTGTAACTCAGATTCCAAAAGAATTAGTTACCAAAGAAACCGCAGGAGACAGTCTTCACCCCTTATTACAATTCTATAAAACGAAAATCGATTACAGCAACCAGCAGGTTAAATTGTATAAGAGATTTTATTATCCTACAATGAGTGCTTTTGGGGTTTTACAAACCAGAGCTTCGGGATTTGATTCTTCGTATGCAACCAATCAAAATGCTTTTACGAGAAACTACTGGGATGGTGTAAATCCGGATCGTACTAACTACTTAATTGGAGTTGGAATTACCTGGAATTTAACTACGCCTTTTAGATCCAGCAAACAAGTAAGCGCTCAGAAATTTGTTTCTCAGGCCATGCAGGAAGAATACAATCAGGCAGACAGAGAATTGAAATCGCAGTTGAATTTTGCCGAAGATAAAATCAAAATTACTTTGGAAAATTATGCCGAAGCACCAATTCAGGTTGAAGCGGCTAAAAGAGCTTACATACAAAAATCGACTTTATACAAAAACGGTTTAACTGATCTAACCGATTTAACACAAACAATGTACGTTTTAAATCGCGCTGAAATCGATCGAGATATTGTCAATAATAACGTGTGGCAGTCGTACTTATTAAAAGTCGCTGCAACAGGAAATTTTGACTTATTTATAAATGAATTTTAATTATAAATCGTAATGAATTTAATACGTTTTGCACTCCGCAAACCCATTTCCATTTTAGTATTGGTTGCGGGTCTATTTTTCTTCGGAATTGGTGCCATCAAAGACATTAAGGTAGATATTTTACCAAAAATGAATTTGCCGGTTATCTATATCGCGCACCCATTTGGAGGTTACACGCCAGACCAGATGGAGGCTTATTTTGCCAAAAACTACGTAAACGTTTTACCTTTCTCGAACGGTATCAAATCTGTAGAAACCAAAAACATTCAGGGGTTAATGATTATGAAGTTAACCTATTATGAAGGAACGAACATGGCTCAGGCTGCTGCCGAGTTAAGTGCACTTTCAAACAGAATCCAGGCAGTATTCCCTCCGGGAACGCAGCCTCCGTTTATCATTCGTTTTGATGCCTCTTCACTTCCAATTGGTCAATTGGTTTTGAGCAGTAAAATACGTTCAAACAACGAATTACAGGATTTAGCCAACGTTTATGTTCGTGCTTCGTTTACTTCGATTCCTGGTTTATTATCTCCGGCTCCTTTTGGAGGAAGTCCAAGAACAATTGAGGTAAACGTTGATCCGGATTTACTGCGTTCTCATAATATGACGCCAGACCAAATTGTAGAAGCGATTCGTTTGAACAACCAAACGGCTCCTTCTGGAAACGTGCGTATGGGCGACAAAAACTATATTACGCCAACTAACAATACGATTAAAGAAATTAAAGATTTTGAGCAGATTCCGTTATTCAAAGGCGGTGTTCAAAACTTAAAATTAGGCGATGTTGCGTCTGTAAAAGACGGTGCCGACATTACAGCAGGTTATGCTTTGGTAAACGGAAAACGTTCGGTTTACATTAGTATTGCAAAAGCAGGAGATGCTTCGACTTGGGATGTAGTTCAGAAATTAAAATCAGAACTGCCTAAAATTCAAAGCACACTTCCTGAAGATGTAAAATTATCATACGAATTTGACCAGTCAGTTTATGTAATCAACTCCGTAAAAAGTTTGATTACTGAGGGAATTATTGGTGCGGTCTTAACGGGATTAATGGTTTTATTATTCCTGGGTGACCGTCGTGCTGCTTTAATCGTAATTATGACGATTCCAATTTCGATTATTTCCGGGGTTTTATTCCTGAAATTATTCGGGCAGACGATCAACTTAATGTCATTATCAGGATTAGCTCTTGCAATTGGTATTTTGGTGGATGAAAGTACGGTAACGATCGAAAATATTCACCAGCATCTCGACATGGGAAAACCAAAAGCACTCGCTATTTGGGATGCCTGTCAGGAGATTGCTTTACCTAAATTATTGATCTTACTTTGTATTCTGGCCGTATTTGCACCTGCATTTACAATGGTTGGTATTCCGGGAGCATTGTTCCTTCCTCTGGCTTTAGCAATTGGATTCTCAATGGTTATTTCATTCTTGCTTTCGCAGACTTTTGTTCCTGTAATGGCCAACTGGATGATGAAAGCTCATGAAAAACATGCACACGGACCAGAAATTACAGATGATGAAGCTGAATTTAATGACAGCGGTATAACTCCAGAATCTGAGCAAAACCTAATCACTCAGAAAAAGGGTTATGTAGAAAGAGAAGACACCAATAACAACGGAAAAATTAGTGCTTTCGAACGTTTCAAAATTCGTTTCATGCGAACTTTAGATCGTTTGTTTGTTCATAAAAAAATTACAACAATTGTTTATTTAACAGGTTCTATTATTCTCGCTGTAGTATTTATTAGTTTAATTGGAAAAGACGTTTTCCCTAGAACCAATTCAAGTCAGTTTCAGTTGAGAATGCGCGCTGTTGATGGAACGCGTTTAGAGAGAACAGAAGAACAAGCCAGAGTTGTTTTAAAAGAATTGGAAAAAATGGTGGGTAAAGATCATATCGGAATTTCATCTGTATATGTCGGCCAGCACCCTTCTCTATTCTCAATCAACCCAATTTATCTTTTCATGGCAGGTTCTCACGAAGCCGTTTTCCAAGTGAGTTTAAAAGACTATCACGAAGATATGGACGATTTTAAAGATGAGTTTAGAGCAAGACTTAAAAAAGTGCTTCCTGATACTAAACTTTCTTTTGAGCCAATTGAATTGACAGATAAAGTTTTAAGCCAGGGTTCTCCTACTCCAATTGAGATTCGAGTTGCCGGAAAAGACAAAAAACGAAATGAATTATACGCGACTCAAATTGTAGACAAACTAAAAGCGATTTCGTATTTCAGAGACGTACAAATTGGTCAGCCAATTCATTATCCAGCCATGAATATTGATATTGACAGAACTCGTGCTGCCGAATTGGGAGTTGATATGAATGATATTTCACGTTCATTGGTGGCTTCAACCTCATCTTCTCGTTATACAGAAAAAAATAACTGGGTAGACGAAAAAGCAGGATTATCATATTCTGTTCAGGTTCAGGTGCCATTAAATAAAATGAAAAGCAAAACCGATATTGGAGAAATTCCGGTATTAAAAAATTCGCTTCGTCCAGTTTTAAGTGACGTTGCCAAAATTACACCGGGATTTGTAAGCGGTGAAAATGACAATTTAGGGGCCATGCCATACATTACCGTTACAGCAAACATCTACCAAACCGATTTAGGTACGGCATCAAAAGATGTAAGCAAAACAATTAGTTCATTAGGCGAATTGCCTCGTGGTTTGTTTATTACACCAATTGGACTAAGTACTGTATTGACCGAAACATTAAGCAGTTTACAAACAGGATTATTGGTTGCCGTTTTCGTAATCTTCTTAATGTTGGCCGCTAATTTCCAGTCGTTCAAAGTTTCGCTGGTAATCTTAACAACGGTTCCTGCGGTAGTTTTAGGAGCATTATTAATGCTTACTATTACAGGTTCTACATTAAATTTACAATCGTATATGGGAATCATCATGTCGGTTGGGGTTTCTATTGCAAACGCCGTACTTTTGGTCACGAATGCCGAACAGCTTCGAAAAGTAAATGGAAATGCCTTAGAATCTGCGAGAGAAGCTGCTGCATTGCGTCTTCGTCCAATTATCATGACATCTGTTGCGATGATTGCGGGAATGTTACCAATGGCAATTGGTCACGGCGAAGGAGGCGATCAGGTTTCTCCGTTAGGAAGAGCGGTTATTGGCGGCTTATTATTTTCTACTTTTGCCGTATTATTAATCCTGCCGCAGATATTTGCGTGGGCACAAGAAAAAACATCGACACAATCTGTTTCATTAGATCCTGAAGATGAAGAAAGTATTCATTATATTTCATCAATAAGTAAGTCGAAAGTTGGAAAGTAATAAAGTTGAAAGTCGAAAGTCAAAAGTCGAAAGTTACGATCGTCGCGAAATACTTCTATAAACTTTTATACTTTCTGAATACTTATAAAACATATATAAAACCAAAAAATGAAAAATAACATTATAAAATCTACAGCGATACTATTTACAGCTTTAGTTGTACTAAGCTGTGAAAAGAAAAAAGAAGAAACTGCGAAAGCAGAAATCGAACCTAAAGTAGAAACTTTCGCTTTAACGAAAGAAAAACTAACAACAGAATTGCGTTTACCTGCCGAATTAACCGGTTTTCAACAAGTTGATTTATATGCAAAAGTGAGCAGTTTCGTAAAAACCTTAAAAGTTGATATTGGTACGAAAGTAAAAAAAGGACAGCTTTTAATTGTGTTAGAAGCACCAGAAATCAGTTCGCAATTGGCTGCTGCCGAATCTAGACTAAAATCTATGGAAGCGATTTACGCAACCAGCAAAAGTACTTACAACCGTTTGTATGAAACAAGCAAAGTTGAAGGAACGATTTCTAAAAACGATTTAGAAATGGCAAGCGGAAAAAAGAATTCTGATTACGCACAATATCAGGCAGCAATTGCAGCGCATAAAGAAATCTCGATTATGAGAGGTTACTTAGAAATTCGTGCTCCTTTTGATGGTGTTGTAGCAGCTAGAAATGTCAATTTAGGAACATTTGTTGGCCCGGCAGGAAAAGGATCTGATTTGCCTTTATTAACGATTCAGGAGCAAAGCAAATTACGTTTAGCGGTTTCTGTTCCAGAATTGTACACAGGATATTTACACCCAGGCGACGAAATGAGTTTTAATGTAAAATCGTTACCAGAAACTTTTACAGCTAAAATTACCAGAATGTCTGGCGCTTTAGATTTAAAATTACGTTCTGAAAGAGTCGAAATGGACGTTCATAACACAAAAGGAAATTTATTACCTGGTATGGTTGCCGAAGTGCTGCTACCTCTTAACGCAAAAGACAGCACATTTGTAGTGCCAAAATCTGCAGTTGTGAATTCTGCTGAAGGTTTATATGTTGTAAAAGTTGTAAACCACAAAGCGACAAGAGTTGACATTAAAAAAGGAAGAGAAATCGAAGATAAAATCGAAATTTTCGGCGATTTGACTCCAAACGATAAACTGGTAAAAATTGCCAGCGAAGAAACTAAGGAAGGCGATGTCATAAACGAATAACCTGCGTTTAGTCTTCTTTTTAGTAGATTACCAATTACTGTACGCATTCTTAGGAGTGCAAATTTAATTTGCCTTAGGACAGTTCCTCTTTTTGGAGGGACTGTTTTTTTTTAATTTAATTCCTTTTGATAGAATCTTTTTTAATCTCTGGTTTTCCCTGAGGCAAACTTATTTTTGTAGAATCTACTGATTTTTTAGATTTATAACGATTAATATATAAATGAATATTCTGAGTCGGAATATTTATATTTTGAACATTCTTATCTTTTTGGGGGTTTAATACCTGAATGCTTGAAAAAACAATAAAACTAAGAAGTAAAATGACAAGAATAGTTTTGAGAATATTTATCAGACAGTTAAGCTTTTTAATTTTCTTCCAGATTTTTTCAAAATCTAATTTAAAATCGGAATATATTTTATTATATGCATTCTTAATTTCATTTTCTTCTTTTTTAACGTCTCCTTTAAGACAAAAAATATTATATTCTACAATTGATAAAATATAAAAAGCAATTATTGTGTATAATAAATAGGCTAAAATTATCAATCCCAAAATCCATGGTTTTTCTTTTACTTGATAACTAGCAAATACTGTTGCACTAAAAGTTAATGGAAATGCAAAAACTTGTTTACTAACTGCGTCGATATTTTTCTCTAAACTTTCAAAGTATTTATTTCTTTCTTCTTTAAATTTCGATTTAATTTTATCAAAAGCAAAATCTAAAACATAATTTTCATAATCTTTTTCAGCCAGACTCAAAAGCAATTTTAAACTTTTAATAATTTCAAAAAAACGATCATGAATATCTTTTTCATGAATACCTATATTGGTTATAATTTCTTTAAAAAATTGTATAAACTCTTTCTTTTCAAATAAAACTTTTAAATCCTCAAAAATAGGTTTCAGATCATCTAAATCTCCTACACGATCTTCTTTGTTTTTATAACCAATATGAAATACTCCATTGTCTTTGCTTATAATTATAAACTGATTATTTGATTCATTCAAGAATGTTGTAAACAATGGATTCGCTTTTAAAAAATCTAGAAGTTTTTGATATATATATAAATTAAAAATTATAGCATTTTCTTGAGTAAATATTTCCTGATTGTTTTTTAAAATTGAAGCTCCACTTCTCTTTAAAATTAGTATTAATGATTCATCAAAATTATCTCTATACCTAGAATAATTATTGCAAAAATCATCTAAATCGTAAAAAATAAAGGTATCCTTAAGTAAACATGAACTTAGAATGATTTCATATTTATTATCTAATAAGGCATTACTTTTACTAAATACACTATTAATTATCTGAAGAATTGTAGCCTTATCAATATGATTATTGACCTTAAAAGCTAAGGTTCTCCCATCAAATGAAATGGTTTCTACGATTACATTTTCATCAAAAAATATTTGAAAGTTTTCAATAATATTTGAATAATTACTTATCATCTAGCAAGGAGTATTGTTTCTTTATCTGATTAACTAAAGGCTGAGAATTTATTATTATTCGATTATCCTCTAAAACAACGTAATCCTTATTAATTTTACTATAATCAACATTTATTTCCACACCCTCAACTTTTGCTCTTATTGTTACAAGAGTTTTCCACTTTGCAGGGTGTCTTACAAATTCTGTATCTAAAATAATTGAATGTTTTGCAGCATATTCTAAAAAAATCATTTCATTCTGCTCACCGTAAAAATGTTTACCCATCTCTATAAGATTGACAGTTTTATTAGCTTTGGATTTTGCATATTCGTAAACTGCTTTTTGAAAATCATTTTGATTATGATATCGAGGTTTGCCTAACTCATCGGTAGGCAAATCTATAGATTTAATAATTGAAACTAAATTTGAAGTATTTTTATCATTTTTAATATAGCCTGCTGCTAAAACCCATTCCCTAAAATATTTAGAAACCACTCCATCTTGTTGAGTTGTTATTAATGCTAAATAGTTTCTATCATCTTCTGTTTCTGAAAGGATTTGAAGATTAACCCTACATGCCATTGCTATTTTATCAATATTAATATTGTCAGCAGTTATTAATTTATAAGTTCCAGAGATTTTTGAAATATTTATTCCTGCCTTTTGTCTTAACAAAACCACAGTAATATATCTCTTTTCGTCAACTGTGTAGTCCACAAATAAATAATACCCTCCAGTTGCAAACGGCACTTTTTCTATCTTATCCTTCAGATCACTTAAACTTTCAGAAAATTTATAAAACTCATCATTTTCATCAGTTGCTAAATAATCATTTAAACTATTAGTAAAAAGATTACTTTCATTATCCTTAAAATGTGTGTTTTTTAATGAAGAGCTTTCTGTAATAGATTTATGAATTAAAGTTATTAATGCTACCGAAAACTCATCCTCCATCATTACTTCTTGTGATAAATCAAGTTGGGCATCAATTTTTTGAAATTCTTTTTTTATAAAATGAATTGTGTACTTAAGAATTTTTATTTCCATATCTTTTAACAAATCAGTTATTTTTTTTTAGATAAAACAATTAAATTGCATGAAATTTCATACAAATAAATCTGTTATATAAATTTAATTTAAAATTTTGCAAAATATGATCTAATTATTTTATGAAGTAGGCGAATTAAAAACCTTGTCTAAATTTTCTTGATATTCATCTTCGGTCATCTCTACTCCATAAGCTTTTGAACGCATCAAAACACGAATTTGTTCCTTTAGAAGAATGTCTTGAGTACTTTCAATATTTCCAAAATGTTGAGGAGAATAAAATCGATCAATTTCAGTCTGCTTTAAATTTTTATAATTTAGATTATTTGCAATCTCAGACAATAAATCCAATAGAAAAGCATTTGATTTTCCAGAGTGGGGAGATTTAGGATGCAAACTATTAAAATAATCTAACCAAGCATTTCGTACTTTTTTATCATCTTGAAAAATAATATCAATTAGATTTAAAGAATCTGCCCATTCTCTAGTTGGCGTAGCCTTTCTGTTAGCCATTAATGAGAGAAACAATTTCAGCTTAGCATCTTGCTTAGATTTTCTATCTTGAAATTTAATACCAATGAACCATAAAATAAATGGAATTAATGTTATAGATATAAGTTCTCCATAATCTTTTAAAAAATCTGCTACCATAATGATATAATAATAAATATTAATGTAATATTTCAAATGTATTAAAAACGCTATCAAATAAACTACGTACAAATACCTATTCTTTTATCTTATTTAGTAAATATTTCGCTCATGAACATAAACGCGAAAAACAAAACCTCGATCTTAAAAAAATCGAGGTTTTCTCATTTTAATAATCTCTACTCCTCACTCAAATAAGGATTCAAAATCTCCGCCAATTCATTGAGCCAATAATAATTGTCTTCAAAATTTGATAGTCCTATTTGGAGGGTGTCGTGTTGTCGCATTACGGCGAGCGCTAAAATGCAGTTTACTTGTCTTAATATTTTAGCCATATCTTCGGGATCTATAATATGGTTAAAAAAATCAATCAGCCTTGTTTCGGCTTCTTTGGAAAGGGTGTTTGTTTTCATAAAGTGAAGAATTTAAGAAAAAACCCTCATACCTTAGCAGTCTTACGCTTCTTCACGGCGTCAAAGTCCTTTCGGAGCTTTACTACATAGCACGAGGGCAAATTTTATGTGGTCTTAATGTGAAGATTTAAGAACTTCAAATATAAGAAAACTTTTAAAAAAAAAGAAAGATTTTTCTTTCAATACTACTTCTGTATTTATCGCCTTTACAATATGCCAAATGTATAAAATCGTTATTAGAAATAATCATTTTTAAAATTATATGAATTGTCTTGAGAAAGTCCCAGCGGGACGAAATATTTATAGAAAATAATTTCCCCATTTTAAAAGAACCCCAGCGGGGTGAAATCTTATTTACAATATGCCGCTCCGCTGGAGCTTTTGGTCGGTACATTTTTTGAATCTATAAATATTTCATTCCTCCGGAACTTTATTAGCAGATTTAAAAACCACAAAAAAATGCAGAACCAAAATATGATCCTGCATTTTTCTATAATTTGATAAATCTAAATAGAAAATTCTTTTTTAGACTCTCTGGCGTTCGTGTATTCCTTCTTTAATTTCTTCCACCATTTTTTTATTAAAAGCGGGTAAATCATTTGGGTTTCGGCTGGTCACTAATCCATTGTCTACGACAACTTCTGAATCTTCCCATTGTGCTCCGGCATTTTTCAAATCGTTTTTAACAGAAAAGAACGAAGTTACTTTTCGACCTTCTAAAACATCGGCATCTACCAGAATTTGAGGTCCGTGACAAATAGCGGCTACCGGTTTTTTACTTTCAAAAAAGGAACGTACAAAATTTACTGCAGCTTCTTCTCTTCTTAATAAATCAGGATTTATAACTCCTCCTGGCAGAACCAAAGCATCGTAATCTGCTTCATTTGCCTGATCTAATACGACATCAACATTATATTCTTTGCTCCAATTTCCGTCTTTCCAAGATTTGATAGTTCCAGATTTCAAACTGACGATATCTGCATTCCAGCCTTGCTCTTCCAGATAGGCTTTAGGCGATGCTAATTCTGATTCTTCAAAACCGTTTGTTGCTAATATTGCTATATTCTTTTTCATGATTTTAAATGTTTAAAATGTTATTAATTTTGATTTAAGTTAAAATTAGTTATTTCAAACAGCCAGCAGAAACAGTTCCTGTTAAAGCTTTCTTTAATAAAAGTTAATTAATTGAAAATCAAATTTTTATTAAAAATTAAACTGAAATTATATAAGATTGTGGTCAATTGCGATTATTATTTTATAGCAAGAAAGTTTAAGAAAAAGTCCCAGAGGGGCAAAATATTTATAGAACAATTCATTCTATTCAAAAAGAGCCCCAGTGGGTGAAATATTATCAACAATATATCGCTCCGCTGGAGCTTATGGTACGGTATGTTTTATGAATCTATAAATATTTCATTCCTGCGGAATTCTTATCAAATCTATTCACTACCAATCTTTGTAGAGCTGCTTGCGAAGATTTCTCCCTTCGGTCGAAATGACAACCTACTTTAAAAATACCTTAAAAATCTTCAATCACTTATCTGTTCTTATAGGGTTAAAAAAATAAATGTTATTTTTGATAATCTTTTCAAAAGCACTTTATTAGATTATTGGATTTAAGCATATCAGCTTTTATCTAAACAGCAACACTTAACATAGCATCTATGAATGTTTTACTCATTGAAGATGATAAACGCATCAGCGAATTTATTATAAAAGGTTTAGAAGAAAACAACTTTACCGTGCATCTGGCCGAAACCGGAGAGATGGCACGCGACCTTGTACAAGAAAATACCTGGGATATTATTTTGATGGATATCATGCTTCCGGGAATCGACGGTATTCAGCTTGTGAAATTAATGCGTTTTAAAAAGATTCATACTCCTATTTTAATGCTCAGCGCATTGAGTAATACCGATGATAAAGTCACAGCCTTAGATTCTGGTGCCGATGATTACCTTGTAAAACCTTTTCATTTTAAAGAACTCATTTCGAGAGTCAACGCACTTACACGAAGAACAAAATTCAATTATAACGAGCCCGAAACTTTATATACCTGCGGTACTTTAACCATTAATCCAGATGAGCATAAAGTGACAGAAAATGATAAACTGATTGATCTTTCGCCAAGAGAGTACAAACTGCTTTTGTATTTATTAGAAAACAGAAACAAAGTAATGTCGCGAACTCAGATTTTAACCGCTGTCTGGGGAATTAACTACGACAATAACACCAATGTTGTCGATGTGTATATTTCGTATTTGAGAAACAAAATCGAACACAATCATAAGTTCATTCACACCATAAAAGGAATTGGTTATATGCTAAAAGAATAAGTATGAAAATTCGTGATCGTTTTACCTTAATTTCTTCTCTGACTTTCAGTGTTGTGTTTGTCATTGCTTCGCTTATTACCTATTTTTCTTTCTACAGTTATTCAGAAAAAATTGTTTACAACGAATTGCAGAAAACCTGTTTACTTACGGGAATTTTTTATCTCGAAAAAGATGAATTACCAGAAAACCAGCATTTAATAATTGGCCAGCAATTTCGTGAAAATTCACTCGAAATTATCACGCGTGTTTATGATGAGAAAAATCAAATTGTGTATGGCGACAAAACTTTAGATAACAATATCAATCAGTTAAAGCTGGATTACGTTCGAAAAAACAGAAAATTAAGTTTCAAGTCCAAGCATCACTTTTACTTTGGCAGTTATTATCATGACAATCAGGGAGATTTTGTGGTTTTCGTTAAAAAAAATGATACCGATTTTAAAACTATGACCGACAGACTTTTAATCATTATGATTTTGGTTTTAGTTTCGGGTTTAATCAGTATTTATATTGTCAGCCGGGTGCTTTCTAATCTGGCTTATGCTCCTATTAAAAATATTATCAATCAGGTAAACGAAATCCAGGCTACTTCATTAGACAGGCAGATTGTTTCTCCAAATTCAAAAGATGATATTCAGGAACTTATAGAAAGTTATAATAACCTGTTCAAACGCCTTTCTGATACTTTTATCATTCAGAAAAACTTTATCAATTATGTTTCGCATGAGTTTAAAACTCCTTTAACGGCTATTTCAGGAAACCTTGAAGTTTTTGCACAAAAAGACAGATCAAGTGCCGAGTACAAAGAAATGTCTGAGAAAGTATTAGAAAATGTCTATCAAATCGAAGACACAATGAATACTTTAATGATGCTTTCCGGTCTTCGCGAAAATATGGAACTCAACGAGATTTTTAGAGTCGACGAATTGGTCTGGGACATTAACGATCAATTATCTGCCAGTTACCACTTAAAAGGCCAGATTCAAATTGCATTAGAAGTTCTAAATGACAAACTGCTTTCGATAAAAGGAAATTCTAACGAAATCAAAATTGCGTTGTTTAATATTATTGAAAATGCGGTTAAATATTCAGCAGGAAATCCAATAAAAATCAGTTTATCAGAACACAATCAGCAGTTAAAAATTGTAATCGAAGATCAGGGAAAAGGCATTAGCGAAGAAGACCTGCAATTTATAAAACAAACTTTTTACAGAGGCAAAAATGTGAGTGATATAAAAGGAAGCGGTATTGGACTTCCGTTGGCAAATGTCATTTTCAAACAAAATAATATTGAGTTTACGATTGTTTCCAAAAAAGACGCTGGAACTACTGTAACGCTGGTTTTTCCTAAACTCTAATCGTTTTCTAATCTAACTCTTACTGGTTTCTAACAGACATCAAATTACGGTTTAATACGCGGCAGATAGCTTTGCACTTCATTAAATCTACTTAATTTGAAACGTTTATTTATAACTCTGTTTTTAATTGTATCACTCAAAAGTATGGCCCAGATTACAGCCATTACCGATACAATTGTTCTTTCGCGAAATCAGGCCGAGGCTTTGTTTCTGGATAAGAACATTTCTCTTATTTCTGAAAAACTAAATATCGACATTGCTGATGCACAGGTCATTCAGGCAAAATTATGGCCCAATCCAACTTTAACCGTCGGTGAAATCAACCTTTGGAGTAATGCTACCGCACAACAACTGCCTCCGTTATGGGGAAATTACGGAAAAACACAGCAGGTAAATGCAGAACTGGAGCAGCTGATTCAGACAGCGGGAAAACGCAAAAAACTGATTGCGATGGAAAAAGTAAATGCAGAGATCGCTAAAGAATATTTCAAGACTTTTTTACGCAGTTTAAAAATCGAATTTAGAGATAACCTTACTGATCTGCAATACAATCAGGCACAAGAAGCGGTTTACCAAAAACAGCTTTCTTCGATGCAGACTTTACTAAAAGCTTACGCAAATCAGGTAAAACAGGGAAATATTGGCAAAGGCGAATATGTTCGTTTAAAAGCTTCTGAATTGCAGTATTTAAAGGAAATCAACGATTTACAAAAGGAAAACAATGCATTGCAGAAAGAACTGAAAGTTTTAATGAATCTTCCTGCGACAAGTTTTATCAAACTGACTGACGAAGGTTTTGTTCCGGTTAATAAAAATATCGAAGATATCAATCTGGCGAATCTTATGGAATCAGCAATTGAAAATCGTCCTGATATGAAAGTCCTGAAACTCGGAAACGAATACAACGACAACAAATACAAATACGAAAGAGCCATGCGCACACCAGATGTAACGCTGGGTATTAGTTACGATCGCGGAGCAAGTTTAATGAACGATTTCGTGGGTGTTGGGTTCTCGCTTGACCTTCCGTTTTTCAATCGAAATCAGGGAAATATAAAAGCGGCTAAAATTGCGATCAATCAAGGCAAACTGCTTACTGAAGAAAAAACATTGAGCGTACAATCTGAGGTATTACAGGCTTATCAGGATTTTATCACCACCAAAAAATTATACGAAAGCGCCGATGCCAGTTTTGAAGGCGACCTTGATAAACTTTTGGAAAGCTATCGTAAAAACTTCCTGCAGAGAAATACCAGCATGCTCGAATATCTGGATTTTGTAGATGCGTATTTAGACAACAAATCGATATTGCTCAATTCGAAAAAAGACCTGAATAAAAATCTCGAAGAACTGCGCTATATCACGGGGCAGGAAATCAATTAAAACATCAATTTCTCAAAACAAAAAGATAATGAAGAAACTTATAATCCCAATACTTGGGTTAATGCTCGTTTACGGATGCGGCAAGAAAGAAGAAGTAAAAAAAGCTCAGGATGAAAAATTCTGCATCGATAAAGATTTAAAACAAAAAATTACAATAGAACCTGTACAGAAACGTGCCGTGAGCGAATCTATTAACCTTACCGGAAATATTACTTACAACGGCGATCACGTGGTTCAGTTTAACAGCCTTGTTGAAGGAATTATTACCAAAACTACATTTTCACTAGGCGATTATGTAAAAAAAGGACAAGTTCTGGCAGAGATAAAAAGTACAGAACTAAACAGCATGCAGTCTGAAAGTAAATCATTGCAGTCGCAGATAACGGTAGCACAGCGCAATTTACAAGCCACAAAATCAATGTTTGAAGACGGAATTTCTTCTCAAAAAGACTTATTGCAGGCACAAAGCGAACTGGATGTTTTAAAATCTTCTTTAGAAAACGTAAGAGCCAATCTGGCAATGTTCAGCGCAAGCAGTGAAAGAGCTGTTTTTCAGATCAAAGCGCCGACTGAAGGTTTTATTGTAGATAAAAATATCAGCCCGGGAATGCAGATTACAAACGAAAGCGATCCATTGTTCACCATTTCTGATTTAAAAGAAATCTGGGTTTTGGTAAATGTTTATACCAGTAATCTTAAAAACATCAGCGAAAACATGCAGGTCGATGTAACGACACCTGCTTATCCTGGAGAAATTTTTAAAGGAAAAATCAATATGATGTCTAAAGTTTTTGATGCCGATGAACACGTTTTAAAAGCACGAATTGTAATGGACAACCGAAACATGAAATTAAAACCGGGAATGACAGCCGATATTACAATCGATAAAAGCAAAGGCGGTGAAGAACTGGCAGCTATTCCTGCAAAAGCAGCTATTTTCGACAACAACCGCGATTATATTTTAATCTACAAAAACGATTGCACAATCGAAACCAGAGAAATAAACCCCGTTTTAAAAAACAACAGCTGGCTTTATTTTGATAAAGGTGTAAATGAAGGCGAAAAGGTAATTACCAAAAACCAGCTCCTGATTTACGAAAGATTAAAAAACTAAGCATCCTTAAAAACGGATAAACACAATACAAGACATGAAAAAATTTGTACAAGGTCTGGTTGCTTTTTCCTTGAAAAACTCGCTTATTATATTCTTTTTTACAGCCATTTTACTGGCTGCAGGAATTGTGAGTTACATTCATACGCCAATAGAAGCATTTCCCGATGTAACCAATACAAGGGCCAGAATTATTACACAGTGGCCTGGACGAAGTGCCGAAGAAGTCGAAAAATTCATCACGCTTCCGATATCCAAACAAATGAATACCATTCCAAAAAAGGCAGAAGTACGTTCTATTTCCCTTTTTGGATTATCAGTAGTAACCGTTTTATTTGATGACGGAGTTGAGGATTTCTACGCACAGCAATATGCTTCAAACCGTCTTAACGGACTGGATCTTCCAGAAGGTGCCGATGTTGAGATCGATCCGCCGTCTGGAGCAACGGGAGAAATCTTTAGATACGTTGTAAAAAGTGATCTTCCTATTAAAGAAATCAAAGCTATTCAGGATTGGGTTATTGAGCGCGAATTGGTTTCTGTTCCCGGAGTTGCCGATGTGGTGAGTTTTGGTGGAGAAGAAAAAATGTTCGAAATCAAAATCAACCCAACTGAACTTGAAAATTACAATTTATCGGCATTAGATGTTTATGAAGCTGTTTCAAAAAGTAATATCAATGTGGGCGGAGACGTCATTAAACGAGGCGATCAGGCGTATGTTGTGCGAGGTGTCGGCTTAATTAATAAAGTCGAAGATATTGGCAATATATTAATCGAAACCAAAGGCGGAGCGCCAGTTTTAGTAAAACACGTAGCCGAAGTTTCGATTTCGGCAAAACCAAGATTAGGACAAGTAGGTCTTGACGGAAACGATGATGTTGTAGAAGGAATTGTTGTAATGCTCCGCGGAGAAAATCCGGGAGAAGTTATTGGCAGACTGAAAGAACGTTTAAACGAATTGAATGAAAGGGTTCTTCCTGATAATGTTAAAATCGTACCGTTTATCGACCGTACCGAATTAGTCAATACAACTGTAAAAACGGTAACCAAAAACTTAATCGAAGGGGTTTTACTTGTTTCATTGATTGTGTTTGTTTTCCTTTACAATTGGCGTACCTCGTTGATTGTAGCAACTGTGATTCCGCTTTCGTTTTTGTTTGCAATTGTAATGCTGCGAATTCAGGGACTTCCTGCGAACTTGATTTCTATGGGAGCGCTCGATTTCGGATTACTGCTCGAAGGAACATTGGTTATTGTAGAAAATGTGTTCGTTTCTTTAGAAAAGAAAGCTCATAAAGTGGGAATGGAACGCTTTAACAATATGAGCAAAATGGGATTAATTAAGAAAAGCGTGGGCAGTGTGGCTACTTATATTTTCTTTGCCCTGATTATTTTGATTGTCGCATTAATGCCAATTTTCTCATTTACGAAAGTAGAAGGAAAAATGTTCTCTCCCCTGGCCTTTACTCTAGGTTACGCCTTATTAGGTTCGCTGATTTTATCACTTACCTACGTGCCTGCAATGTGTAAAGTGATGCTGACGAAAAACATTGTCGAGAAAGAAAACATGATTTCGCGTTTCTTTAGAACCAATTTGTTCAATCTTTTTAAATGGAGTACCAAGCACCGTAAATTAACGATTTATTCGTTTCTGGCTTTATTGGCAGTTTGCTGTGTACGATTTGCGTTTTACGGATCAGAATTTATTCCGAAGCTGAATGAAGGTGCTATTTATGTAAGAGCAACGCTTCCTAATAGCATTAATTTGGATGAATCGGTTCGTTTGACAAAAGAAATGAAAACCAAGATCCGAAAGTTTGAAGAGGTAAAATTTGTGCTTTCGCAAACGGGACGACCAAATGATGGAACGGATCCAACAGGATTTTTTAATATCGAATTCCATATCGAATTAAAACATAAAGACGAATGGAAACACGACATAAGCAAAGAAGAACTGATTGCCGAAATCAAAAAAGTACTCGATGTATATCCCGGAATCGCCTTTGGTTTCAGTCAGCCTATTCAGGATAATGTTGAAGAATATGTTGCAGGAGTAAAAAGTCCGCTGGCGATTAAGATTTTCGGAAGCGATCTTTTCCAAATGGAAGAAATGGCTGCAAAAGTTGCTAATTCGATTAAAGACGTAAAAGGAATCGAAGACATTAATGTTTATAAAAATATTGGACTGCCAGAATTGAGAATTCAGCTTGAAGATGAAAAAATGGCGCGTTATGCCGTAACAACTGCCGATGCGCAGGCGGTTATCAGAATGACGATTGGCGGGCAGGCTGCAACAAAATTTTATGATGACGAAAAAATCTTTGACATTACCCTGCGTTTTGAAAAAGAATACCGTGATTCTAAAGAAAAAATCGAAGGCATCCTGATTCCAACAATGAATGGCAAAAAAGTGCCTTTAAAAGAAATTGCAACTGTAGAATACAAAACTGGGCCAACTTTTATTTACCGCGAAGGAAACAGCCGTTACATTGCCGTAGGTTTTAGTATTGAAGGACGAGATTTGGGAAGCACTATCGAAGAAGCTCAGAAAAAAGTAGCTGCCGAAGTTAAACTTCCAAAAGAAAACGTCATGAAATGGGCGGGAGAATTTGAAAGTAAAGAAAGAGCTTCTAAACAATTAGCGATGATTGTACCCGTTGTATTGATCCTTATTTTATGTCTGCTGTATTTCAACTTTGGCAATTTCAAAGACACCATGATTGCAGTAAGTGCCATGCCGTATGCCTTTATCGGAGGATTCATATCGCTTTGGGTAACAGGAACCGTTTTCGGTATCTCGGCAGGAATTGGATTTATCATCCTTTTTGGAGTCAGCGCAATTGACAGTATTGTCCTCATCGGAATGATTAAGGAAAATATGCGTGCCGGAATGCATTTACGAGATGCTATTTCAGAAGGAATTCACAGCCGTATTCGTCCAATTGTTATGATTGCCTTAATGGGTTCTTTAGGATTATTACCTGCCGCTTTATCTACAGGAATGGGTTCTGAAGTTCAAAAACCACTGGCGATCATGATCGTAGGCGGACTTATAACCTGTATGATTCTTTCATTAACGGTTTTACCTCAGGTTTTTTATCTCGTTTACCGCAAAAAAGATACAAGCAATACCGAATCTTAATCTTACTTCTATATAAATTGAAAAAGCACCTTTGGCAGTTTGTCCAAAGGTGTTTTTATAAATAATACCACAATCAAAAATCCCCCATTACAATGAAATGACAAAGCAACAATACTATTAAATTCTCTTTTTATGAAAAAGAAAGCAGACAATCAAAAAACAGATGAAATAGATAAAACTGAGCTGCTGAATAAAGTCAGACTTAGTATAAATGAAAAATGTCAGGATTGGGTTTTATTCCAAAACGGAACGTATATAATTTTTGATCACGCCGAAACTATTCCCGATATAGAAAATGAAGCCATAAAATTAATGAAAGAATTCGGTCCCGTTTATGTGCAAACTCCATCTGAAGATTTTGATGTCACCGACTTAAAAAAGACAGAAGGCTGGATTGTTTCCGGACATTGCTACGGAATGTATACCTATGTAAATCCAAAAGAAATAAACTGGAAAACTCCAGATATGGAAGCAATAGGTTTGCATGGACGCAATAAAAGAGAGCTTGATGGCAGAAATCCTGTTATTATTTATGTTAATAGAAAAAGGATTGATAATGTTACCTCAAATCCTTTTTAATAACCAAATATTTCAAATCGGTATTCCCAGCATTTTTAATTCCATGTTCCATATTCGACGGACAGTAAAAACTGGTATTTGGACCGGCGGTTTTGGTTTTTCCGTCAAGGTAAAATTCGGCTGTGCCTTCTAAGATGTAGAAAAATTCTTCTTCGGGATGATGATGCGGCGCGTGTGTCGATTTTCCAGGTTCGACAATGCTCATTTTTAATGTGTTTTCCTGAGTGAAGTTTTTGTCGCCAAACCAATATTGGTAACCTGCTTTAGTTTTCGTGGCTTTATCAATTTCAAAATGATTGACACAGTTTTCGATTGTGTATTGTGGTGCTGTGGTTTCTTTTTTAGTTTCCTGAGAGAAAGTCTTCTGGAAAAATAAAACAGTAATTGTGGTTTTTAGGATAGTCAGCGTTTTCATTTTTTTTTATTGTAATGTTACGAAAAAATTGAATACAGTTGATTGCATTCATGTTTTTGTCATCCTGACGAAGGAAAGATAATACTAGAAATTCCACAATCAGAATTATCAATCTTTGTAGATCATCTGCATTTTTTCACAATCTTGTCATTTCGAGGAACGAGAAATCTTCGTAAGTAACTCCACAATCTAAATTGACAATCTTTGCCGATTAACGAGCGTGATCCTTCGTTCTTCAGGATGACAAACCCAACATTAAAATCATTTTCTACAAAATTCCCAGAGGGACGAAATATTTTTTGGATTTGCGATAATTAATATATCGCTCCGCTGGAGCCTTTCTCTACCTAGGAATCGGATATTCTATAAATATTTCATTCCTCTGGAATTTTAATAAGCCGAA
>NZ_JBQEMU010000034.1:0-36842 GCF_052044235.1 Flavobacterium sp. 22659 | reverse complement strand
TTATATAATTTCAATCTTTTTTAAAACTTTTTCTTAACTATCTCATAACAGCTGATTTACAATCTCAACTTTTTTGAATAACTGTAAGAAATTATTTCATTCCTGCTGTTTTTCATTTATACTACCACAAATGATATTGATTTTTCATCTGTATATTCTATTTATTATAGTCTATATTATATAATAGATCGGCATCGAAGATGTATTAATTCTCTTTACATTTAAGTAGTAATAGCGTTTGATACTATTTGATTCCCTTTTTAAGCCTTGAAAGAGACGGATCTTCTTCCGCTTTAATCCTATTGATTACAATTTGTGCTATTACTTTTGCTCCTTCCAAAGAAAGATGTGTATCATCGGCTTTGTCTTTATCATAATACGGATTCTCTCCTGCTTTAAAATGAAGATGTAGTTTTTTTGATTTTTCCGGACCATAAGACTGTTCTAACAATTCTGTATAGTATTCTAAATCTATAAAAGGTACTTTATATTCTTGTGCGGTTAAACGTGCTTCAAGCGGATAATCGCCATGAGTAGGAACTAAAACTCCTTTTTCATTAAAATTACGTCTGACAATAGATGTAAGCAAAACCGGAATGGCTCCTTTTTCACGACTTTCTTTTACAAACCGAATCAAATTATACCTATATGTAGTATGTGGATTGGTATAACGGGTTGAGTCTTCTATTTTTTCATCGTTATGTCCAAATTCTATAAATACGTAATCTCCTTTTTTCAGTTTTTTATAAATAGAGTCCCAGCGCTTTTCATTTATAAAGCTTTTGGTGCTTCTGCCATTTACAGCTTTGTTTACTACTATAATATCATCATTAAAGAAAGACTGCAATACTTGAGCCCATCCGTGTTCTGGATTTCGATCCGGATCTTTCTTATTGGCCATTGTAGAATCACCTATAGTATATAAGGTTGTTTTTTGTGCAAAACAGGTTGTGGAGATTAATAATATTAAGCAGATAAGTTTTTTCATTTTATTCTTTTATTTAATGTTTTGAAACCACCGTTGGCACAGTTGCTCTTTTACCTATAAAAACATCAGTCATTATTACATTTTCTGCATTTTCATTTGACAAGGCATTTTTTGCTTCTTTTATATCTATATTATTTAAGGATATGTTTCTGATTTTTTTATCGGGGAATCCCTGAATGACAATTCCTGATTCTGATGCTTTATTACACGTAATATTTGAAAAATGGATATTTGAAATATCAGACTGATAACCTTCACCTTCTCCATGATAATTGGCCGTTATATAAAGACAATCTTCGACTTCATCTAATTGTAAATTTTGAACAAACACATTTTTGATGTAACCTCCTCTGTCTGCATTGGTCTTTAAATAAATTCCTCTTTTTAAATAGCCGGCGGTTTTACAGTTTTCAACAAACACATTCTGTACTCCTGCTGACATTTCACTGCCAATTACAACTCCATGCAGTCCTTTAAAGTTACAGTTTCTAATTACGATATTCTCGCTTGGCGATGCTGTATTAGCTCTTCCTTCATGATCTCGCCCAGCTTTTATAGCCACATTGTCGTCGCCATTGTCAAAAGTCACATTTTCGATTAAAACATCTTTTGCATATTCAGGATCAATTCCGTCATTATTATAGTTTAATGATTTATAGCTAATGCCTCGAACGGTAATATTCTGTGATTTTAAAAGATGCAGACACCAGAATGGCGAGTTTTCAATTCTAACATTTTCTACTAATATATTTTTGCAATGTAAAAACTGGATCATCTGCGGACGCAAAAAGTAACCTTCTCCAAACTTTCTGTCGCTTACAGGAACATTACTATGATTCATTTCCCTGCTCAGGTTTTTGCCTGGTCCTTCTTTAGCTTTAAAACTTTTCCATATTTTTCCTCCCTCGCCGTCAATTATTCCTTCTCCTGTTATAGCGATATTGGTGCAATCAACTGCATAAATCAACGGACTATAGTTATAGAGCATTGTACCTTCCCAGCTTGTCAACACTAAAGGATAATCCTGAGGGTTGTCGCTGAATTTTATCTTGGCTCCTTTTTCTATTTTCAGATTTACATTGCTTACAAAATGGATAGGCCCATTTATTTTATAAATTCCTTTTGGTACTATAATAGTTCCTCCGCCTTTCTTTTTACATAAAGCCATTGCTTTATCAAAAACAGCTTTGTTATTTGTAATAGAATCTCCTTTTGCTCCTAATTTTAAAACATTAACCTGATAAGCAGAAAATACAGGAGGCTGAATTCTGCTTATTATTGAATCGGCTTTTGCCCTTGGAAATTCATTTTGCTGAGCAAATGAAACAAAGGAAATTAATAGTAGAAGTAGATATTTCATTTTTTTAGGTTCAAAGGTTCTGAGATGCTAAGGTTCTAAGGTTTTAGGTACAGATATTCTAAGATATTAAGTTTTTAAGTCTAATTCAGATACTTAGTAACTTAGCATCTTAGAACCTAAGCACCTTAATTAGAATACCAATTTGTCACTGTATCTTTTAAGATATTTTCTATTGAATATTTATCGGCTTCCTTTTTGGTAAGCTGATGTGACCATGTTACTCTTTTCTTTGGCTGAAATCCTTCTCCGCTGTTATTGTATTCGGCATAAAAGGTGTTTTTTTCTGCATTTGGTTTTGACCAGTTTTCCCAGCCTTCAGGTTTAATTTGTTTACCTAATTCGCAGTTTATAAAAGCTGTTTTAGCATAAATGCGCCATGGTCTTCCTAGATAAACTGCATTTGCTGCAGGTTCAGCGGTTAGTTTACAGTTCTTAAAAACAAAACCAAAATCTACTCCTTCAGGAGTTGAAGCTGCTGTAACATATGAACTTTTAATACTGTGAATAACACAATTTTCAAATAAGGCTGTAGCACCTCCAAAGATAAAGTCGGTTGTGCCTTCTATATAGCAGTCTTTAAAGTACTGTTTTGCATTTTTTCCTGATAAGTATAAGGTATCCTGATTTCCTAAAATAGTACAGTTGGAAATTTTAGCGCGAGTTCCGGTAACAGATAAGGCTATTGCTTGTCCTTTATCGCCCGAAGCATTTTTGATAGTTAAGTTAGATGCTGAAAAATCATCTCCTTCTACTAAAAGCGTTGATGTATAAAAAGTACTGTTTCGTCCTAAATTGATTTTTGAAAAATTATCATCAAAAGTAATGATGGTATTCTCTTTGCTTTCGCCTTTTAAAATCACATTATTATTCCATTCCGGAATTCGGACTTTTTCATTGTAAACTCCGTTTTTTACATAAATTGTGATTTTCTCATAAGGAAATGCCGGACAGGCATACACTGCATCTTGTATTTTGGTAAAATCTCCTGATCCATCCTGAGCAACTGTAATTAGACTAACATTTTTCTTTTCAGAAGCTGAAACTTTTGTACCATTTTTAACTGCCCAGTCTGGAAATTTCTTTAAGACTTCTTTTGGCGCGTCTGTATACCATGAATAACCGTTTCGTCTTTCGGCACCAATTTGATCTATTGACTTCTTTTTAATACCGTCACGATCACAGAAAAAAGGTTCGTTTGTTTCTAAATCCATAAATCGAGCCCAAATTGGTCCCGCATTTACAGCAGGAATCATTTTTTTGTCTACAACTTTTCCTGCGTCGTTTAAAACTCTTTTTTCTTCTAAATTAGTAATTTTAGTTTTTTCGAACCATTCAACAGCATTTTTTACGGCGATAACTATTTCTCGTGAAGGTTTTTCAACAGCCATTAACAGCAAAACAATTTTTGTTGATTCGTAACCGCTTAAGGATGCCAGTTCAAAAGCTCTTGCATTTGCAGGGGCAAAAGTAAATTCATCATGCTGCGCGCACCACGCTGTTAAAACACCATTTTGTTTGTATTGTGTTTTTAAAATACAGTCAATTCCTTTGTCAAAAGCTTTTTTACTTTTTTCAACAATATCTTTTGAAGGTTTTATACTGTAGTAATCGGTTTCGTCTGCAACAGCTTTCATCACATTCATTATATTGATCATCGAATCATCATTATAAGTAATGTGTGTATAATATCCTTTTTTTAATGGATAAAACTGAGGCCAGCCTCCATTTGCATATTGTGCTTCGAGCAAATAATTTAATCCTTTTAAAAATGATTCTTTGTATCGCTCGTCTTTTACCTGCGCATACATTTTAGACATAAAGAGCATTTCCTGAGTAGTTGCTCCGTTGTCTGTTGTGGTTTCTTTTGTGGTCTTTTTAATTTCAAGCAGATCCTTTTTTTGTACAGGAGTCAGCTCATTCTGCATTTGAATGTTTTTTGGCCATCCGCCAATATCTCTTTGATAAAGCAGTACATTTTCGGCAATGTTTTTAGCTTCATCACTGTCAAACCATGATGCATCACTTTTACGAATTATATCCGACCAGTTTTTATATGTATTCTGTGCCTGGATGCTAAAACTCAAAGCAATACTAAAAAGTAATATGATTTTTTTTAACTGAATCATTTTAAAATTTTATTTCGTTACCCTAAACCAATCAACAGCCACATTTCCTGAATCGTTTGTTACTTTTTCGCTTAAAGCAAAAAGTCCCATTTTAGCACCAATCCATTTTCCTTCGGTTGAAGTAAAATCATTTCCAATAGGCTGATAGTTTTTATCGTCTAAGCTGTAAAAGAAACTGCAGATACCGCCTTTTTTAACTTTCACTTTCAAATAAATTGTATTGTTGGAAATCAAAACCGGTTTTGTTTCGGTTTCAGAAACCGTTTTATTAAAAGTTCCCGTTTTTTGATTTAGATATAATTTACCGTTATCGTTTTTAAAACACAAATAACTATAATCCAATCCCATTATAATTAGTCCTGTCGATTCTCCGTTAAGCCTTGTATTAAAAGTTAATTTAGCTGTCGCCGAAAATTCTTCTGCAGGGAATTTCTGCAATAATAAATTTGGAGCTTCAAAAATTCGCTTGCTGTCTTTAATAGTTGTCATGCAAAACAAATTCAAATAGCCCATACTTGTAGGGAAACCCCAGTTTATTTGAGAATTTGCCTGCCACTGCCATTGCAATCCTAATTTTGGCTCATTAAATTCATCTGATGCAGCCGGATTTTCAATTGGATATTTTTTGCCAACATTTGGTTTTTTATAAGTTGTAACTGGTTCACCTATTCCATTTTTATCAAAATCCTGTCCCATAACCGGCCAGTCTTTTTCCCATTTCATAGGCTGTAAATGCACAATTCTTCCGTAAGCACCTTTATCCTGAAAGTGAATAAACCAATCTTCTCCAGTTTGTGTCTGTACCCACGCCCCTTGGTGCGGGCCGTTTATTTTGGTTGATCCTTGTTCTAAAACTTTTTTCTTTTCATAAGGACCAAAAACATTCTTCGATCTTAAAATCGTCTGCCAGCCTGTAGGCACTCCTCCTGCCGGAGCAAAAATATAATAGTAATTGTTTCTTTTGTAGAATTTCGGGCCTTCGATTGTGCCTTCGCCGTCATGTCCGTCAATTACCATAACTTCATCGTTATTCGCAATTGTTCCTTCGGCATTCATACTGCATACTACAATTAAACTTTTAATCTGTGCACGGCTTCCTGCAAATGCATGTACTAAATAGGCTTTTCCGTCATCATCCCAAAGCGGACTCGGATCTATAAGTCCTTTTCCTGCTTTTACTAAAAGAGGTTCTGACCATGGACCTTCGGCCTTTTTTGATTTTATCATGTAAATTCCAAAATCGGGATCTGGATAGTAGATATAAAATTCATTGTTATGATAGGTTATGCAAGGTGCCCAAACGCCATTTCCGTGCTGCACTTTATCATAAGTATCAAACGGAGGCTGTTTTGGCAGTGCATAACTTAGAATTTTCCAATTTACCAAATCTTTAGAATGCAGGATCGGCAGTCCGGGAATACAGTTAAAAGAAGATGCTGTCATATAAAAATCATCTCCAACCCTTACAACATCTGGATCTGAATAATCGGCATGAATAATAGGATTTGTGTAAGTTCCGTCTCCATTATCCGGTGTCCAGGCTTGTGCCGTATTTTTTTGAAAAGAAAAAACGAAAAGGAGAAGAATAACGATTTTTATATTTTTCATTTTTAAACTATTATTTTATTTAACCCGACAGTCCTAAAACCTGTCGGGTTTGTGTAATTAAGACGTCTGGAATTAGTTTGAGAACTTACTCTGCCATCCTTCGACTTTGCTCAGGAAGACAATAAAAGCCCACAATCCAGAATTAATAATTCATAATTAACAATTATAAACTATCTATTCAATTCTAAAGCTGCCAAAATAAAAGGACCAGTTGCTTTAGGGTCGTTATCTTTTTTTCTTTCGTTTACATAATATTCATAAGAACCATCACGATATGGAGTTCCTCCTAAACCTGCAACCTGACAGCAGTTTGTTAAAGTAATCCCGCCATCTTCGTCAACTTTTTTAATTAAAACTGTTGTTAATCCGTCAAACGCTTTATTAGCCAGTTTTTTATATTTTGATGGTAAATATCCTTTGTTTGCTCCTTTTGCAAAAGCATACGCAAACATAGCAGATCCTGAAGCTTCTAAGTAATTTCCTTTTTCTGCTCCTTTGTCTGTAACCTGATACCACAATCCAGATTTATCCTGATATTTTGCCAAAGCTGCAGATGCGTTGTTTAAGTATTTTATCAGCTCTGGTCTTTTTGGGTGATCTTTTGGGAAATAATCTAAAACATCTACTAATGCCATTACATACCATCCTAAAGCTCTAGACCAGAAATTTGGAGAATTTCCTGTTTCTTTATTTGCCCACGGCATTGCTTTGCTTTCATCCCATCCGTGGTATAATAAACCTGTTTTTGGATCTGTAGCATGTAACTGAATTAATTCAAATTGTTTTGCGATATCATCAAAACTTTTTCCGTTTTCAAATGTCGCAGTATATTCTGCATAGAATGGTTCTCCCATATACAAACCGTCTAACCACATTTGGTTTGGATAGATTTGTTTGTGCCAGAAACCGCCGCTCGCAGTACGAGGCTGTTCTGTTAACTGCTGGCGAACCAGCTGCATTGCTTTTAAATATTTATCCTGTTTAGTTTCGGCATAAATAGCAAAAAGCAGACGCCCCGGAACTACTAAATCAATATTGTATTTATCTAGTTCATAGGTTTTAATCGTTCCGTCTTCCTGCACTAATTCATCTACATAACCTCTTATGTATGCTTTGTAACGCGGATCTGGATTTTTCTTGTTTAATTCTTCAATTGAATGCAGGACCAAAGCATGAACATAATCCCATTTTGGCTTTTTGGCATCATCAAGCATATAGCTTTCTGGATGACGTTTCATTAAAGTTAAAGCCATTTTATCTGACCATTTCATGTCTTTCGAAATAACGATTTCTTTTTTTGCCGTTTCTTGTGAAGTTACTTTACAGCCTGTAAAAGCCATTACGCAAACTAATAAAACCGACATAAAACTGTGTTTCCTACTATTTTTCATTTCAAAATATATTTAAATTCTACTATTTTTCTACTTCTAATGCGGCCAGAATAAAAGGCCCTAATCCGTGTGAGTTGTCTATTTTAATTTTCTCCTTAATATAATATTCAAAAGAACCGTCTCGATATGGATTTCCTCCTAGACCTGCACTGGCACAAACCTGTGTAATATGAATTTCGCCGTCTGCATCAACTTTTATTAGTTTTTCAGTTATTGCTTTAAAACCTTTTTGAGCTAATTTTTTATACTTTGCCGGTAAATATCCTTTGTTTACTCCTTTCGCGAAAGCGTAAACAAACATTTCAGATCCCGAAGCTTCAAGGTAATTTCCTTCTTTATTTCCCGCATCTGTAACCTGATACCATAATCCTGATTTGTCCTGATATTTTGCCACAGCTTTTGAAATATCATTTAGATACTGAATGAGTTCTTTTCTTTTTGGATGTTCTTTTGGCATGTAATCCAAAACATCAACCAAAGCCATCATATACCAGCCAATAGAACGCGACCAGAAATTGGGTGAAACTCCCGTTTCTTTATTCGCCCAAGGCATCTGTTTGCTCTCATCCCAGGCATGAAAAAGCAGTCCGTTTTTTTTATCGAGCGTATGCAGATGTATTTGTTCGAATTGTTTGGTAACATCATCTAAATCTTTTCCATTATCAAATTCTACTGTGTAGCGTACATAGAAAGGCGTACCCATATACAAACCGTCAAGCCACATTTGATACGGATATATTTTTTTATGCCAAAATCCTCCTGAATTTGTTCTTGGATGTGTTTCTAATTGTTTGCGCAATGTCTGCATTGCTGTTAGGTAACGATTGTCGTTTGTTCTTTTATAAAGATCAAACAAAAACTTACCCGGATTTACATAATCGATATTATAATCTTCGAGTTTGTAATTCATAATTTCTCCTGAAGGATTAATTACTGTTTCTCCGTATACTTTGATGTAATCTGCATAAACAGGATTATTTGTTTTTTGATACAGTTTTTCAAAAGAAGTCATCAAAAGACCCAATTTATAATCCCATTTTGGTTTTTCGTTATTGTCGACCTGCCAGGCCTGCGGAGCACGTTTGATAACAGAAAGTGCCATTCTCTCTGACCATTTTAAATCTTTTGAAATGGTATTTGAGGATTGTGCCAAAAGTGCATTCAATGAAAACAGCATCATACTTATAAGCATGATTTGGGCAAAACTAAAATGGCTTTTCTTTATCATCTTAAATCAATTTTACTTGTTTAATTCTACTGCACTCAGCAAAAATGCTGCTAATGCCGGCGAACTGTTGTCTTTTGTTTTGCTTTTAACATAATATTCGTTTGTACCATCACGGAATGGTTTTCCGCCTAAGCCTACGTTTGATGAAACATTTGAAATTGTAATTTCATTATTTTCATTTGTTTTGACAAATTCTTTTACAAATGCATCAAAAGATTTTTGCGCTGTTTTTTTATACGAAGCGTTTAAATATCCTTTATCTGCTCCTTTTGCCAAGGCATAAATAATCATTCCTGAACCTGACGATTCTAAATAATTTCCCTGCAATTCCGGTTTATCAGCAACCTGATACCATAATCCTGACGGACTTTGTGCCTGAACTGCGTTTTTTGCTATTTCATTCAAATAACTTACCAATTCTTTTTGTTTTGGATGATTTTTAGGATAATAATCCAGCATTTCGACCAAGGCCATCATATACCAGCCAATTCCTCTGCTCCAGATTGTTGGTGATGTTCCTGTTTCTGGGTTTGCCCATCCAATTTCTTTACTTTCATCCCAAGCCTGATAAGGCAGTCCTGTTTTTTTATCTACTATATAAGTATGAACCAATTCAAACTGTTTTGCAATATCATCTAAACTTTTACCATTTTCATACTTAACAGTATACTGCGTATAAAAAGGTTCTGCCATATACAAACCGTCAATCCACATTTGATTAGGATAAATCTGCTTGTGCCAGAATCCGCCGCTTAGTGTTCTGGGCTGGCTTTCAATCTGCGTTTTTAATTGTTTGATAACCGTTAAATAGCGATTGTCCTTGGTTACGTCATATAAATTAAACAACAGTTTTCCCGGATTTACATAATCTATGTTGTATTCTTTAATATCATATTTGGCAATATTTCCATTGGCATCAATTAGTTCATCTGCATATTCTTTTATGTAATTGAGATACTTTTTGTCTTTCGTTTTTAAATACAATTTTTCAAAAGCAGACAAAGTCAAGCTCATTTTATAATCCCATTTTGGTTTCTCAGTTCCATCGATCTGCCAGGCTTTTGGATATTTGTTCAGTATTGTTGCAGCTGTTTTTTCTGACCATTTTGCTTTTGCCGAAACAGCAATTCTATTTTGAATTTCATTATTCTGACCTACAGCAAAAATGCTGTAAAACAGGAAAAACGCAAAAACTGTTTTTTTATAGTTCATTCTTATATTTTGTTTTGCCACAGATTAAAAGTTTTTTTGATTAATCGTGACTTGTGTGTTGCAATTTAAATATCTTGTTTAAAAAATGGGTTGTAAAATCAACAGTCTGGTCAAACCAGGGCTGAAAAAACCAAAATGAGTGAGGCGAATTTTCGATTGTATGAACCTCACTGTAAATTTTATATTGATCCAGAATTTTTATCATGTCGTCTCTTCCTGCATGAAACCTCGGAATACTGCTGTTTATAAACAATATTGGAGGTGTATTTTTATCAGCATGGCTTAAAGCAGATGCATTCTTCCAGTTTTCTTCTTTTTCTTCATAAGAACCTCCAAGCCAAAACGATGCCATTTCTCCTTCTGATGATTCGGGATGCCTGAATGCTAACACGCCGTCTACATTAATAATAGCATTTACTTTTGATGATGATTTACTTTTATTTAACGGATCATCAAAAGCCGAAATTCCATTTGTTGTACCAATCAAAGCTGCCATCTGACCTCCCGAAGAACAGCCTAAAACCGCAATTTTGTCTGGATCTACTTTGAATTTCTTTGCATTATCTTTTATAAAACGAATCGCATTCTTGACATCATATACACCGTATGGATATTTTGCTTCGAGCGACAACCTGTATTCTATTGTAAAACAAGAATAGCCTTTTGAAGCAATTTCATGTGCCAAAAGATTCATCTGGTTTTTATTTCCTGAACGCCATCCGCCGCCATGAATCATGATAACTGCCGGATTTTGTTTTTGTTTATTATTTACAAAAGCATCCAAATGCAGTATTCTGTCTTTTGATGTAAAATAAACCACATCGTTAATCTGGTTTACATTTTCATTTTTGGCAATTTCCGGTATTGTTATTTCCGGGTATTTCTTTATCAATTTATTATAAGTGCTTTTTACGGTGTACGACGTATCGACACTGTAAGTACGCTGTGCATTTACTGCACAGGAAAAGCATAACAAAATGAATACAATTTTTCGCATTAAAATCAATTTACTTTTTAGTTAAGAAAGGAGTCCGGCACTTTGGCCAAACTCCTTTTTAACTTCTTCAAAAAAACAAATGTTCTCAAAAAACTAACAAATTACTAATAACCAGGATTTTGAGGAAAATCTTTATTTTGGTTTAAATCCAATGCCGACTGAGGTATTGGTCTTAAAATTTTAAGCTGACCGTCTACACCAACAAAATTTGCTGCTTTAATTTTATAATTATATGCAGAAGCTCTTGCTACTAAAGTTCCGGTGCGTTTTAAGTCAAACCATCTTTTATATTCTCCTAATAATTCTCTTCCTCTTTCATCTAAAATATAATCGATGTTGAATTGCCCGATTGTTGCATTGGCAACTCCTGCTCTTCTTCTTACTTCGTTTAAACGATCTAAACCTGTTGAAGGCACACCTGCTTTTAAATAGGCTTCGGCAGCAATTAAATAGGTTTCTCCTAATCTCGAAACAATAATATCTCTCGTACTTACAGGACCTGTGCTAGAAGGTGTAGTAGGATCCGGATCATCAAATTTCTTAACCGGAATAGTATAACAGTCTAAGTTTTTGATTAATGTATGTGCTGCAGAATACTCTCCCCATGGGTGATAAACAAACGTAGCCGATAATCTTGATGCATTTGCTGTCATCCAAGCCGTTTTATCTGCTGGTGTAAACCATTTTGGCTCGTAAAAGTGTCTAACTTTTAGTGAAGCAGGATTTGAACTTCTGTAATAAGGATAGTATAAAATTGTTTTTGTTACACCATTTGTTGTTTCAGGACCTTCTACAATTTCTGTCATAAAAGTAGCATTCCATCTTGCATCACCTTTTTCATATAAACCTAAAGCATAATCTGTAGGGCATAAATTATAGCTTCTTAACGGAGCTCCAGTTTCTGCTCCTCCTAAATACGAACTGAAATAATAAAATTGGTTGTTTCCTAATTTTGTTGGGTCTGTACTTGTAGAAGCTTTATCATATTGAACAGAAAAAATAGTTTCAGCATTTAAATCGTTTCCTGGTTTAAACAACTGATCGAAAGCAATTGCAAGAGTTTGTCCTCCAATTGCTGCATCGGCATAAGCTGCTGCTTTTGAAAAATCATCGGCTTTACCATAAGATTCATATCCTCTGGTTAAATACACTTTTGCTAATAAATCATTAACCGCTCTTTTGTTTACTCTTCCGGTTGTACTATATGATGTAGTTCCAACATTTGCCAAAGCAAAATCTAAATCAGATATTATTTGTGTATAGACTTCTTCAGCAGAATTTCTTGTAAAAGATAATACTGGAGTTGTAACATGTTCGTTAACAATTGGAACTCCGCCATATGTCTGCACTAACAAAAAGTAAGCTTGTGCTCTTAAGAATCTAGCTTCACCCAATAATGTATTTAAATTGGCTGTCTGCTCTGTTACAGATGAATAATAAACTGCTTTATTTACTGATTGAATTAACTGATAACAAGGACGGTATAAATCTGCTACGTTATCTGAAGTAGGAATTAAAAGCGCGTACTGGCTCAAACCTGCTGGTTCCGGAGTTCTTCCTTCTGCATACATATCTGTTCCTGATTCAAACAACCACGGATTTCCTCCATAAATGCTTTTAAGCCAGGCATAGTTTGTATTGATTAATAACTGAAATCCAGATGCGGTTTTATAGGTTGCATCGGCAGGAACATTTGATAAACTTTCCTCCTCAATATAATTGCTGCAAGAACTTAAGCTTGTAACAATCATTCCTAACATTATTATTATTTTTTTCATTTGATATCTTTATTAAAATTTAACACTTACTCCCAATTGCGTTGTTATTGATGCCGGACGATTTACTCCAAAAGATGAAGCTGCCCATTCCGGATCGTATCCATCAAAATTTGTAAACACAAATGGGTCTAACACATTTACATATATTCTTAAATTATTAATTTTTAGTTTTTTCAATAATTCAGAATCCAGTGTGTATCCTAAAGATATATTTTTAATTTTCACGTAAGAAACGTCTCTGTAGTAAGCAAATAATGAAGTCCAGTAAGCTCCTGCTCCTGTAGCTACAGGTCCTGGTCTTGGATTTGTATTGTTGGCATTAGCTTCGATTCCTGCTCCATTTGTTGGAATAAAATAATCCATAGCTAATTTTTGGCGTCCTCTGTCGCTTACGTCTGCAAAGTTTTGGTGAAAAGTACTTAATACTGTCTGCCCTTGGCTGGTAAGAACTGAGAAATTGAAATCAAAGTTTCCAACAGTCAGTTTAGAGTACAAACTTCCCTGCCATTCCGGATTTGGGTTACCAATTACCGTTCTGTCATCTGTATTAAATTTACCGTCTCCATTAAGGTCTTTTGGTTTTGCCTGACCCGGAAGCATGTTATAAGTTGCTGCTTCTGCTGCCTGGCTTTCCTGCCAAACGCCATCATAAACGTAGTTGTAGTTAGGATTTAAAGGAGATCCTAAAATTAATTTATTACCAATATCACTTACCTGATCCTGGTTGTAAATTGACTCTAATTTGTTTACGTTTTTAGTAAAAGTAAATGTAGTTTCCCAGTTTACTTTTTCGCTTTTAATGTTTTTTGTTGTTAACAAAATTTCAACCCCTTTGTTGCTTACAGAACCCACATTGGCAAATGTATTTTTGTATCCTGTTTCAAGAGGTAATTCTTGTTTGTAAATTAACTTATCTGATAATCTGTCGTAAACGTCAACACTACCAGAAATTCTATTTCTTAAGAATCCGAAATCAAGACCAAAGTTAAGCTCTCTTGTTTTTTCCCAAGTTAAAGCCTGATTCGCTAAATTCTCAGTCTGCCATCCCGAAACTACATTAGCTCCGTTAGCATAAAAAGTCTGTTGATTTAATAATGCCTGAGAAGTATAAGGTGCTACGTTATCATTTCCTGTATACCCTAAACTCGCACGAAGTTTTAAATCTGAAATTACTGAGCTGCTGGCAAGGAAAGATTCTTTGCTGATTTTCCATCCTAAAGCTACAGAAGGGAAACTCTGCCATTTATTGCCTTCAGATAAAACAGAAGAACCATCCCATCTTGTAGAAGCTGTTAATAGATATTTGTCTCTAAAGCTGTAATTTACACGAACCGCATAAGAGCTTAATGTATTTTTTTGATATCCTGAATTGATATTATAACTAGTCTGCACTCCAGATCCCATATTATTTGATCCAACATCAAAAGGCTGATTGTTAGAATACATATAAGATGTTTTATCTGTATTTGAATACAAACTCTGTAGTAATAAAACGCTGAAATCATGCACTTCATTAAAAGTATGCTTCAAATCAATTTGATTATCCCATGTATAATTGAAATTGTTGAAGTTTTTAATTGAAGCAGAATTTTTTCCGTTTAATGTTACTCCGGCATTAGTTTGTGCTTTATATGCCGTGCTTGTTTCTGTATTTTCGATTCCTCCGGCAAATGTTGTTTTAAACGAAAGCCATTTTAAAGGCTGATACTGGAAGAAAACGTTTCCAACTGTCTGCCAAGTTTTTTCTGTTTGAGAAGAATTTGCAATTTCCATTAACGGGTTTACCGTTGATGTTTTGTTAATTGCCCAAGAACCATCAGGATATGTTAGTTTACCAGGCAAAAAGAACAAAGTTCCCACCTGCTCATTTCCTTGTGCATCAACTGCCCATGGCGACATAAGCGGGCTAAGTCTGAAGGCATCCTGCATAGCCAGATCTGAACCTAATTCTGTATCCAGACGAGCAATTGTAATATTTGCTCCGGTAGTAAATTTGTCGTTTATTTTATGATTTAATCCTAATTTAAAAGAATATTTATCTGTTGAATCGTTATCGATAAGTCCTTCATCACTTTGAATACCAAATCCTAAGTTATAACTTAAACCAGAATCTGAACGTCCTGTAACATTTAAGTAATTATTTTGTGTCATACCCGGTTTAAGTACCGCATCTGCCCAGTCAAAATTGTAACCACTATTCGCTCTTGAAACTAATAGCGGACTTTGATTTCCTGCTAAAGCAGCTAATTGAGCCGGAGTTTGTGTTGCTGGCGTAGCACTCATATAGGCTACCTGATGGAATTTCCACCATTCTTCTCCATTCATCATTTTTGGCATTCTTGCCGCTGTTTTTGTACCGTAAGAAGAATCAAAAGTTACATTGATTCCCGGTTTTACATTAGCACCGCTTTTTGTAGTTACAATAATAACACCGCTGGCACCACGAGAACCATAAATTGCAGCAGATGAAGCATCTTTTAAAACGTCCATTCTGGAAATATCCTGTGGATTCAAAAAGTCGATATTATCAACAGGAACACCATCCACTACATATAAAGGAGATGATCCTACTAATGAGTTATTTCCTCTAATTACAACTTTAAATCCGTCACCAGAACGTCCTGATGAAGATGAAATCTGAACCCCAGGCGTGCTTCCCTGAATTGCCTCAAGTGCGCTTGTTGTATTTCTTTCTGTAATTGTTGCAGCACTAATTGTACTTACAGATCCTGTAAGGTCTGTTTTCTTAACAGAACCGTATCCTACAACCACTACTTCGTTTAATGAATTGGATTGTTCTGCAAGGCTTACGTTTACTTTAGTTTTTCCGGCAACGCTTACTTCCTGCGTTTGAAAGCCTAAATAGCTGATAATTAAAACAGCTTTGTTACTGGTTACATTTATTTTAAAACTTCCTTCAAAATCTGTCGAAGTTCCATTTTTAGTACCTTTTTCCTGGATATTTACACCCGGCAGTGATAGTCCGGCAGCATCAGTAATTTTACCTTCTATTGTGGTAGATTGAGCGCTCACTGTATGGCTCACCAGAAAATTCAGGAAAAATAAAAATACAAGATTGTATTTTATTTTTTTCTTTAATGATTTTTGAATGTTCATAATTTTGTTAAGTGGTTTTTTGGTTAATAGTCATTAGTATTTAGTTTATTCTACTTTTTTTTCATTGATGTAGGTATTTATAAAATTGATATTTTTTACATTCTTTAATAAATAGATCGAGTCTACTTTTTGGATTTTTACGTTTTTCAGCGTGATATTTTCTACAGGAGATTCTTTATAACCTTCGGCCCAGATACTGTATTTTCCGCCATTTTTTACGTTTACATTTTCAAGATTGATGTTTCTTATTACTGGTATAAAGTTTCCGGTTTGTGACCCGTAAACGTTATAAAACATATTCAGTTTTAATACACATTCTTTAACTGTTCCTACTTCAAGGTTTCTAACAAAAACATTTTCGATAATACCGCCTCGTCTTGAATTAGTTTTAATTCTTATGGCACGATCCAGATTTGGACTGTCCATTACACAATTTTCTACAAACACATTGTTTACTCCGGCAGATATTTCACTTCCAATAACAACACCGCCGTGCCCGTCGATCATTTTACAATTTTGTACTATTATATTTTTACTCGGAATGGCTACTCTTCTTCCATCAGCATCACGTCCGGCTTTAATGGCAATACAGTCGTCACCGGTATTGAATGTGCAGTTTTTAATTACAATGTTTTGTGAATACTCAGGGTCACAGCCGTCATTATTTGGTCCGTGGCTGTTTACCGTAACACCGTCAATAATCATATTGTTGGTTTTTATGGGATGTAAAATCCAAAAAGGAGAATTGATAACCGTAATATCTTTTACCAAAACCGTATTACATTCAAAAAACTCAATAAAATTTGGGCGCAGGTATCTTCCTTCTCCAAAAATTCTCTGCTCAACCGGAATGCCTTTTTCTGCCATATCAACCAAAACTTCACGATTTGTCGGGTCGTTTTGAGACGGAATTCCTTTTTTCCAGCCATACATTTTTGCACCAGACCAGATCCACCAATTAGTACTATCAGCCTGACCATTTAAAACTCCTTTTCCTGTTATGGCAACATTGGTTTTGTTTTTAGCATAAATAAGCGGTGAATAATTCATTAATTCAGTTCCTTCCCATGAAGTATGAACGATTGGATAATCTTTTGGATTTAAACTGAACAAAATTTCAGCTTTATCTTCTAAATGAAGGTTTACATTGTTTTCTAAATGGATGGCTCCGGTTAAGTATTTTCCGTTTGGAACCAAAACTTTTCCACCCCCATTTTCAGTACAAGTCTGAATAGCCTTTTCAAATGCCGCAGTGTTCAAAGTTTTACCGTCTGCAACAGCTCCAAAATCATTAATATTATAGGTTTTATCCTGAAAATTTGTTTTTGGGAGGTTTTTTATTGTTAATTCCATAGTTTTCCACGGATCAGTTTCAGCTTCAGGAGTAATTTTTTTTGAGCACGATATAGTCAAAATGACTGTTATACTTAAAAAAACAACTGATTTGAGCGCTATAACCTTATTTTTAATCATTTGTGTGGAATTTCTAGTTTAACGAGGTGAAAAGATCAATAATTATGTAATCGATTACACGAAAATAGAAAATATGTTTCAACGAACCAAATTTATTTAGAAATAAATTGTATTTTTAATTTTTATTAAGAATTATAATTACATTTAATGCAAAAATTATTATAATTTATTATCATTGTAGAATATAAAACGTTGTAGTAATTCGTTATGGTAATCGATAACATTAAACAACAGATTATATAAAAAAAATGTATTTTTGTCGTAGAATTTAACTTGTAAACCCCTTTTTAATGAGCGAAAAAGTAACCATTTATGATATTGCCGAAAAACTAAATATCACTGCAGCTACTGTTTCCAGAGCGTTGAATAACAACCCGAAAATAAAAGAAAGCACTCGTGAGTTGGTTATTAAAACTGCTGCCTCAATGAACTACAAGCAAAACAAACTTGCTTTAGCATTAAAAAGCGGCCGAAGTAATAATATTGGAGTGATTGTACCACGTATTGACAGCAACTTTTTTGCTTCTGTTATTCGTGGTATTGAAGAAGAATTACAGCCTCACGGTTATCAGGTAATTATCTGTCAGACTCATGAAAGCAAACAGAGAGAAAATGAAAATCTATATACTTTAATTGATGCTCAGGTTGACGGCATTCTGATGTCAGTTACTGATGTAACCAGCGAAAATGATGACGCTTTCAACAATGTGTTACAAAAGAATGTACCACTAATCTTTTTTGACAGGAGCAAACATATTGACGGCGTAAGCTCTGTAACTATTAACGATTTTAGAGGCGGTTATTTAACCACTAAACATTTAATTAACGAAGGATGCCGTTACATTGCCCATTTTTCCGGAGATCAGTCTTTGGAAATCTTTAAAAACAGGTTTTTAGGCTACAAACAAGCCCTTTTAGATCACGGAATTGAATTTAAAGAAGAATATGTAATACCGGTAAAAAGTATGGTTGACGCCGGAAAAGAAGCTGTCGATAAACTGCTGCAATTAGAAACTCCTCCTGATGCAATATTCTCATCGAGTGATTTTGCAGCTTTAGGAGCAATTCAGGAATTAAAAGAAAGAAATATTAGCATTCCGAATGAGTTTTGTGTGGCTGGTTTTAGTAATGAACCTTTTACCAAATTCATGGAATTATCGATTACATCTGTAGATCAGTCGCCGCTTGAAATGGGAAAAATGGCCGCACGTGTTTTCTTAGAACAAGTCGATAAAACAGATACTATTAAAATAGAAAAAAAGGTAGTTCTGGCACCTGAATTACACATTCGTAAATCATCTTCGAGAACAAACTTTTAAAATATATTTTACCTTCATAAATTATAAGCTCATTTAACGATGAGCTTATTTTTTTTTAACCATAAACAATAATAAACCATCCCTATGGAGCTTTTATCATGATGGCTCTGCTATAAATATTCAGCTCCTCTGGAGCTATCCTCTAAACATAAAAAAAGACGCACAATAGTGCGTCTTATATAAACTTTTGCTGCTTTGTGTCTCTGTACCTTCGTACCTAAAAACCTAAAGCGAAACTCCTCTTTTCCAAGGAATAAAGTCGTTTTGATTTAAAAGTGCCGCTTTGGTTTTAATTGTTCCGCTGGCAACATCTATAATAAACTCTAACATTTCATCTGCCATTTCATCGATAGATTTTTCACCAGTAATAATACCTCCAGTGTCAATATCGATAATATCTGACATTTTGTTTGCTAATTGAGTATTTGATGAAATTTTTACAACCGGAGCAATTGGGTTTCCTGTTGGTGTTCCTAAACCTGTTGTAAACAATACCATATTAGCACCAGAACCTACCATTGCAGTTGTACACTCAACATCATTTCCTGGCGTACAAAGCAAAGTTAAACCTGGTTTAGTGATATATTCACCGTAATCGAATACTCCGGTAATAGGTGAAGTTCCACCTTTTTTAGCAGCTCCTGCAGATTTCATTGCATCTGTAATTAAACCGTCTTTAATGTTCCCCGGAGAAGGATTCATATCAAATCCTGAACCAGCATCAACAACAGTTTTTTCATACCACTGCATTAAGTCTAAGAAACGTTTTCCGCTCTCGTCTTCAACACAACGGTTTACTAATTCCTGCTCAACACCGCATAATTCAGGAAACTCAGAAAGAATTGTAGTACCGCCTAAAGCAGCCAATAAATCTGAAGTTACTCCTAAAGTAGGGTTTGCAGAAATTCCAGAGAATCCGTCAGATCCACCGCACTCTAAACCAATTCTTAGTTTAGATAATGGAGCTGGTTCTCTTTTTATTTCGTTTGCTTTTTTAATCGCTTCGAAAGTATCTTTAACAACACTGCTTAACATCGTTTCGATAGTTCCAATTGACTGCTGATCGTAGATTAAAACAGGTTTTTTACTGTTTGGATTGATCGCGTCTAGAGCATCTTTAAAAATAGAAATTTGAAGATTCTGGCATCCTAAACTCAAAACTGTCGCTCCCGCAACGTTTGGATTGTTTACATAACCAGCTAATAATTTAGCCAGACTATGAGAATCCTGACGAATTCCGCCGCAGCCGCCTTGGTGTGTAATGAATTTTACCTGAATATTGTTGAATAAATTAGCATCATTTGAAGCTTCCTGATTTCCTGCTCCTCCTGTTTCTGATTTTACCAAAGAACGTAACAATAACTGATAATCGTTTTCTTTTGGCTTCATCAATTCTTTCTCAAAAATATCTTTTAAGATTTCGATGTTTCTGTTTTCACAAAATACTAACGGGAAGAATAACCAAACATTTTCAGTTCCAACTTGTCCGTCTTCTCTGTGATAACCCTGCCACGTTCTGTCTTTCCATTTATCAATATTTGGAGCATTCCAGCCAATAGTTTCTGTTTTACCAGTAACTTTATCGCTTTCGTGTTTTACATTTGCAGTAGAAAGCAATCCTCCTCTTTCGATTCTTGCACTTGCTTTACCTACTAAAACTCCGTACATAATGATTCTGTCCCCTACATTAAAAGGAACCATTGCAATCTTATGTTTCATTTTTACATCAGACTCAACTGTAACTGATTCTCCTTCGAAATCAATTACTTCGCCTGCTGTAAGATCCACCAAAGCAACCGCAACATTGTCGGTTGGGTGAACTTTTATCAATTTTTTCTGCGCTGCCATAATTAACCCTTGTCTTTTTGTTTTTTTATCTTTTTTTATTTGATTCTTTCCTGAAACTTAGCAAAACCAGCTTCAATACCATTAGCATCAATTTCTTCTAAAGCAATTGTAATTGCTCTTGTTAATCCTGATATTTCAGTTAAATCTTCATCCCAGAAATTTTTGTTCTGCAAAGTAAGTCTTGCAATTTTCTCATAATCATCTGATTTCCACAAACCATCAAAGAAAGTTACAATATCTTCACTATCATTTACCGGTAAACTTTGTCCGTTCCAAGTTCCTTTGTAGAAACGAATTAAAGCTGCAAAAGCAAATGTTAAATGAACTGGAAGTTTACCGTGAATATCTACATATCCTGTTAAACTTGGTAATACACGAACTTTAAATTTAGAGATTGAATTTAAAGCGATTGATGATAATAAGTGCTTCACAAATGGATTTCTGAAACGGTCTAAAATTTCTTCAGAGAAACCAGCCAATTCTGCTTTATCCATGTTTAAAGTTTCGTTGATTTCTTCAAACAATGCTTTATTGATAAAACCACCAGTAAATTCATTATCAACTGTTTCTTTTACAGTTTCATTTCCGTATAGTAAAGAGAATGGCACCATTGCTGTGTGCGCTCCGTTAAGGATTCTAACTTTACGGGTTCTGTACGGCTGCATGTCAGAAATGATTTTTACATCTAAATCTGTTTTGTCAAACGGAAGTTTTGCTTTCAGTTTGTCATCACCTTCAATTACCCATAAAAAGAAAGTTTCTGCACTTACAATTAAATCATCTTTATATGTAAGCTGAGCATTATATTCTTCAATCTGATCTTTTGGATAACCTGGAACGATTCTGTCTACCAATGTGTTATGCCAAGAACAGCTGTTTGTTAACCAAGATTCAAATTCTGCACCTAATTTCCAGTCTGCACTGTATTTAAAAACGATCTCTTTTAAAGTATCTGCATTATAATTAATTAATTCGCAAGGAATGATTGTTAATCCTTTATCTGCTGCTCCATTAAAATGCTTAAATCTTTCGTTTAAAAGCACTGTTAATTTTGCAGGAAAAGATACAGGAGGTGTCATTGTTGGAAGATCAGAAGCAATATATTCAATACCCGCTTCAGTAGTATTTGAGATAATAAAAGCCAGCTCTTCTTCTTTAGCTAAAGACAAATACTCCTGAAAAGAAGCATAAGGATCTACTGCTTTTACAATATTGGTAATCAATTCTTTTTCCTGAATTTCTTCGCCTTTTTTTACACCTTTCATGAATAAAGTGTATAATCCGTCCTGTGCATTGATCATATTCACAAGCCCTTTATCAATAGGCTGTACAACTGCAATACCAGCATTAAAATCTGCTTTTTGGTTTAATTTCTGAATAGCATACTCAACAAAAGCTCTTAAGAAATTACCTTCTCCAAATTGTACAATTTTAATTGGAAGCCTGTTTGAAAACTCTGAATTTGATCTGTTAATTTTTTCCATTTTAATTCTCTCTTTAAAAGTGTTATAAATAATCACTTAAACCTTATTCATTCCTTTAAAACATTGTAAATGAAACATTACACCTGATTTTAAAATAAACCCTGCTGTGAGGAGTGACAGGAATTATTTTGCAAGCGTAATGCTCAATTACAATCTCTAAAATCTAAAAAAAACGCATCTAAATAAGGATTGGCATGATTACTCCTTATTTATTTTCTTATATTTTTTATGATGTCAAGAACCTGACTTACTTTAGCTGTTAAACCGTCAAAGTCTTTTTTGTCTAATATATCTTTTGAAATTAATTGTGAACCTAAACCAACACAGGTTGCTCCTGCGTTAAGCCATGAACTCAAACTTTCAACAGTTGGGTAAACACCGCCTGTAGGCATAATGTTTGTCCACGGGCATGGTCCTTTTATGGCTTTTATAAATTCTGGTCCGTAAGTATCTGCCGGAAATAATTTTACAATTTCACAGCCTAGTTCTTCCGCTCTTGCAATTTCGCTAAGCGTACCGCATCCAGGAGACCATAATACTTTTCGGCGGTTGCAGGCAATCGCAATGTCTTCTCTAAATACCGGAGTTACAATAAAATTAGCTCCTAAACTCATATATAATGACGCCGAAGCAGCATCTGTAACAGAACCAACTCCTAAGATCATTCCCGGAAGTTCTGCTAAAGCGTATTTATTTAAAGCTCCAAAAACTTCATGCGCAAAATCACCTCTGCTGGTAAATTCCATTAATCTGGAACCACCGTCGTAACAAGCTTTTAAAACTTTTTTACTTAATTCAATATCAGAATGAAAAAACAACGGCACCATTCCGTTATCTTTCATTGTCTGCGCAACCTCTATTCTTGAATATTTTGCCATTTTTTTAATTAATTATCTTGATACTAATGCAGAACCATCACCATCAATCATATTTTCAACTTCTTTTAAAGTAACCAGATTATAATCGCCTGCAATTGTATGTTTTAAACAACAAGCCGCAACAGCAAAATCTAATGCTCTCTGATTATTATTTTGATATTCTAACAATCCGTAAATTAATCCTCCCATAAAAGCGTCACCGCTTCCTACTCTGTCAACAACAGGAGTTACCTCTTTTACAGCTGCCTGATAAATTGCTTTTCCGTCAAACAAAACACCGCCGATTCTTTGGTGTGAAGCACTTACAGAATAACGAAGTGTTGTTGCCGCCACCTTTAAATTTGGGATTAACTGAAACAATTTTTCGTATAAAACCGGAAGCGATTTTTCGTCCTGATAATTCGGATTTACTTTCGGAATTCCTAACATGAAATACGCTGTATCAATGTCTCCTAAAATAACATTGCTGTATTGCAGCATTTCTGGCATAACTTCGCTTGGCGCTTTGCCGTACTGCCATAATTTTGATCTGTAATTTAAATCGCAGGAAATTTTAATTCCCAGTTTATGCGCCACTTTAATAGCTTCTAAACAAGCTTCTGCAGCAGTTTGAGAAATAGCCGGCGTAATACCGCTCCAATGAAACCATTCAGCACCTGCTAAAACTTTCTCCCAGTCTACCTGCCCTTTTTCAATAGATGCCATTGCACTGTGCGCGCGATCGTACACTACATTACTGCCGCGTGTTCCGGCTCCAGTCTCCAGAAAATAGATTCCTAAACGTTCTCCTCCATAAACAATGTTTTTAGATTCGACATTCATTTTTCGTATTTCTTTCAATGCCGATAAACCAATCTCATTTTGAGGTAATCTTGTAACAAATTCAGCATTTACACCATAATTTGCCAGAGAAACACATACATTAAATTCTCCGCCTCCGTATGTAGCACCAAATGCTGTTGACTGCGAAAAACGTAAATGTCTTTCTGTCGACAAACGAAGCATGATTTCTCCAAATGCAACTACTCTACTCATACTATCTTTTTTATATTTTACCATTAAGACATTAAGAAAATTAAGCTCTACTTTATATTCTCTTTGCTATTAAAGGTTAAGTTTATTAAGCCAATTTGCTTAATTATCTTTATTACTTAAGTCACTATTTATTAAACCAAAAACTTAATTTTCTTAATGTCTTAATGGTTTAAAAAAAATTAAAATTTGAAATATTCTTTAGCATTATTGTATGAAATATCAGAAACTAATTTTCCAATCCATTCCATATCATTTGGAAGTTCTCCGCGTTTGATTTCGTCTCCAAGGAGATTACATAAAATACGTCTGAAATATTCGTGTCTTGGGAATGATAAGAAACTTCTTGAATCTGTAAGCATTCCAACAAAACAGCTGATTAATCCCATATTTGAAAGTGCATTTAACTGCTTTGTCATTCCGTCTTTTTGATCTAAAAACCACCATCCAGAACCAAATTGTACTTTTCCGCGAACGCTTCCGTCGTTGAAGTTTCCAATCATCGTAGCCATAACTTCGTTATCAGCTGGATTTAAGTTGTAGATAATTGTTTTTGTCAATTTATCTTTACTGTCTAAAGCATTTAAAAAACTAGATAGTTTTTGTGCCTGCGGATAATCTCCAATAGAATCCCATCCTGTATCTGGGCCTAAAATCCTGTGCATACGCGCATTATTGTTACGCAATGCACCTAAGTGAAATTGCTGCACCCATCCAAACTCATGATACGTTTCTGATAAGAATATCAAAACAGCACTTTGGAATTTTAAAGCTTCTTCTGGCGTTATGATTCTGTTTTCTCTTTTCTTTTTGAAGATTGAACTGATTTCAGATTCTGTAAATTCTTCAAAATAAATTTGATCTAAACCGTGATCGCTTAATTTACATCCGTTTGCATTAAAAAATTCAATTCTGTTTCTTAACGCTGACTGTAAATCAGCAAAAGTGTTAATTGCAACTCCGGACACATCCCCTAATGTGTCCAGATATGCATTATAACCATCATTAGCAATTAAGATGGCTTTATCAGGTCTGAAAGCCGTACTCATTTTAATTCCAGTCGAATTGTTAGCGAATTTTTTGTGAAATTCTAAACTGTCAATTGGATCTTCAGTAGTACAAACTAATTCAGCGTTTACTTTTTTAAGAAGGTTCTGCGTGCTGTAAGCCTGAGAATTTATTTTCTCTGTTGTTTCTGTATAAATTTTCTCAGCTGATTTTTCATTCAACAGATCATAAATATCAAAATAACGAGCTAATTCTAAATGCGTCCAGTGGTACAAAGGATTACGCATTGTATAAGGAACTGTTTTTGCCCAGTTTAAGAATTTATCTTTATCAGATCCGTTTCCTGTTACAAACTGCTCATTGATTCCTAACGTACGCATTGCACGCCATTTGTAATGATCGCCGTTAATCCATACATTCGTAATGTTATCAAAAATCTTGTCCTCTGCAATAAACTGCGGATTTAAGTGATTATGGTAATCAATAATCGGCTGATTTTTAGAGTAATTGTGATATAACTCTTCAGCGTATTTATTTTCTAATAAAAAATTGTCGTGTATGAATGTATTTGCGCTCATGTCTTTTTTAATATAATTTGAGAATTATTCTTCGTTTGAAGGTTTTCCAATTGTAGCTAAGATTCCACCGTCAACATATAAAATATGCCCGTTTACAAAATCACTCGCTTTGGAAGATAAAAATATTGCTGCTCCGGCTAAATCACTTGGATCTCCCCATTTTGCAGCAGGAGTTCTGCTTACGATAAAATCATTAAACGGATGTCCGTCAACTCTAATTGGTTTTGTCTGCTCTGTTGCAAAATAACCTGGCCCGATTCCATTGATTTGAACGTTATATTTTGCCCATTCTGTTGCCATGTTTTTCGTCAGCATTTTTAAACCGCCTTTTGCAGCAGCGTAAGCAGAAACCGTATTTCTTCCTAATTCGCTCATCATAGAGCAAATGTTGATTATTTTTCCCTGACGTCTTTCAATCATTCCTTTTGCAACATGCTTAGAAACAATAAATGGACTTACTAAATCAATATCAACCACTTCTCTGAAATCTGAAACTTCCATATCCAGAAGTGGGATTCTTTTAATGATTCCGGCATTGTTAATCAGGATATCAATTGGCCCAACTTCTGCCTGAATTTTAGCAACAGCATCTTTTACTTCCTGTTCTTCAGTTACATTAAATTTATAACCCACTGCATTAATCCCTTCACTTTGAAGTTCTTTTACAGCATTATCAATTTTTTCCTGAGATGAATTTCCGTTTACAACAATTGTTGCTCCGGCTTGTCCAAGTCCTTTTGCCATTGCCATTCCCAGTCCATGCGTACTTCCTGTAATAAGGGCAATTTTTCCTTTTATGTCAAATAAGTTTGTCATTTTCTTATCTTAAATCAGTGATTTTACAAACGTCCATATCTCCGTAATCTAAGTTTTCACCGGCCATTCCCCAGATAAAAGTATAGTTGCTGGTTCCTGAACCTGAGTGAATTGACCAAGGCGGCGAAATTACTGCCTGATGATTGTTCATCCAGATATGTCTTGTTTCTTGAGGCTGTCCCATAAAATGGCAGACCGCTTGATTTTCCGGAATATCTAAATAAAAATAAACTTCCATTCTACGATCGTGAACGTGAGCCGGCATAGTGTTCCAAACGCTTCCTGGTTTTAATTCTGTCATTCCCATTTGCAATTGGCAGGTTGTAACAACACTTCCAATAATCATTTGGTTAACGGTACGGTGATTTGCCGTTTCCATTGTACCCAATTGTAATTTATTCGCTTCAGCTAAACTTACTTTCTTAGTAGGATAAGTTGTGTGTGCTGGTGCAGAGTTTAAATAGAACTTAGCAGGATTGTTTTTGTCATCACTTTTAAAAACCACCTCTTTATTTCCAGCTCCAATATATAAAGCATCTTTAAATCCTAATTCATAAGTTGTTCCTTCAACAACCACAGAACCGCTTCCTCCTACATTAATAATTCCAAGCTCTCTTCTTTCTAAAAAATATGGTGCTTTTAATGGATCAATAGTTTCTAAAACTAAATCTCCTTTTACGGGAACTGCAGAACCTGCAATATATCTGTCGTAATGAGAATAAACCAATACAACTTCATCTTCCTGCATTAAATCATCAATTAAGAATTCTTCTCTCAATTGCTGTGTATCATATTTTTTTACAGCTTCTGGACTTGACGCGTATCTTGAACTATATTTTGTCATAATTTTTATTTAATGTAATCGATTGCACAAAATTAATTTTTTATATTGAAAAACCATAATTCAAATGAAAAAATTATTCTATTTAGAAAAATTATCCATTACAAATTTGTGATCGGACTGTATCTAGGAACTAAAGATTTCATTACAATCCATCCTGTTAAATAACATACAGCACAAATAGAGAAAATGATAAAATATCCTGCCTCTATTCCTTTGAATCCCATAAAAACCATTTCAGTTTCTTTAGCATAATCAAACAAAACTCCAGAGCCTTTATTGATTAAAGTCGATCCTACTCCTCCTGCTAAACCACCAATTCCTGTAATTGTTGCAATAGCTTTTTTAGGGAACATATCTCCTACCGTTGTAAAAATATTTGCCGACCAAGACTGGTGTGCCGCTCCTGCAATTCCAATAATGATTACCGGAACCCAGTAACTGATATATCCTAACGGCTGCGCAATTAAGGCAAGCAACGGGAAAAAAGCAAAAATTAGCATCGCTCGCATTCTTCCTTCGTATGGATTCATTCCTTTCTTTTCTACAAAATAAGTTGGAAGCCAGCCGCCAATAATTGATAATAATGTAATCATGTATAAAACAAATAATGGTAAAGCTGCTTCTGTAGAATCCATTCCGTAAACTGAGCTTAAATAAGCCGGAGTCCAGAATAAGAAAAACCACCAAACACCATCTGTCATAAATTTACCAAAAGCAAAAGCCCAGGTTTGTTTGTATTTAAAACAGTCTACAAATGAAACTTTTGAAGTTGTTTCCGGAACATAACCCTCTAATTTGCTGTCTGCAATATCATCCTGCTGAATATAAGCTAATTCTTCAGGACTTACTCTTGGGTGTCTTTCTGGCTTGTCATACATGAAAACCCAGAATCCCATCCATATAAAACCTAATGCTCCAATAATGATGAAAGACATTTCCCATCCAAATGATTTAGCAATAAACGGAATTGTAATTGGAGCTGCCAATGCACCAACTGTCGCACCAGCGTTAAATATACTTGTAGAAAATGCTCTGTCTTTTTTAGGAAAATATTCTGCTGTAGTTTTAATTGCTGCAGGAAAGTTTCCAGCTTCTCCAACTGCCAAAACAAAACGAGCAAAAATAAACAAAGCTACACTTACATTAATTACAAGTCCCGTGTCGTTTATTGTACTTATAATTTCTTTTGATCCATGAAATCCTACCAGCCAGTTTCCTGTAATAATTCCAGAAGTAGCGATACCACAAAATGCATGTAAACAAGCTCCTACAGACCAAATTCCAATTGCCCACAGAAATCCTTTTTTAGTATCCATCCAGTCTATAAATCTTCCTGCAAATAATAAAGAAACGGCATAAAAAATAGAAAATAAAGCCGTGATATTTCCATAATCGTTATTTGTCCAATGAAATTCCGGTGCAATAAAATCACTCCAAGTTAAAGACAAAACTTGTCTGTCGAGATAATTAATAGTGGTTGCAAAAAAAAGCAGAGCACATATACTCCAACGATATCTTCCTGCGGACTTAACGGTTTGATTTACTGTAACAGCATCGGTTTGACTCATGGTAACGGGTTATTATAGTTAGATATTTTTTTTTGGAAAAATCTTATACACACTACGCATAATTTAAACACATTAAAATCAATATTTTAATTTTATAAAACCGTAATAATGTAATCGATTGCACAAATATAGTTTTTAATCTTTATATTCCAAATAAATTGTATATAAAATTATTTTAACAATCTAATTTAATATATTGCATAAAAAAAAGAACTCAAAATTACACATTAAACAATATATATGTTAAAAGTCAATAGATGAATTTTATCCGTTTTTAGGGGTAAAATTGTCCTAAAACAAGATAGGTTTGAAAGAGTTTTATCCTATATTGTCACTTTTAAAACAAAAGCTGCAAACAAGCAATAAATCATTGTAAAACAACTAATTAAACTTAAAATTGAAAAACACAAAAACCCTTTATTTACTCACTGTCCTGCTTTTTTCAGGAATTGTATTACATTCAAGTGCTCAAAATCAGGTTATCCCGCTTTGGAATAAAATACCTGATGAAATCAAATCAGCCGACTATAAAGAAAAAGAAGTTATCACAGATGGAAAAGTACAAAGTACCAGTTTAGTTACAATACCTACTTTAACTGCATTTTTTCCTGCTGTAACAAAGCCAAATCAAACTGCTGTAATTATTCTGCCGGGCGGAGGTTACCAGCATTTAGCCATCGATAAAGAGGGAACAAAAGTCGCGCAATGGTTTAACAGCTTGGGAATTCCGGCTTTTGTGCTTAAATATAGACTTCCGAGTGATTTAATTATGAAGAATAAAAATGTTGGGCCGTTACAGGATGCACAGGAAGCTGTGCGTTATGTAAGGCAAAATGCGGCAAAATGGAATATTGATCCTAATAAAATTGGAATATTAGGCTTTTCTGCCGGCGGACATTTAGCATCTACTGCCTCAACACATTATGATGACAAAGTGTATGAGTCTGCATATAAAGTAAGTGCGCGTCCGGATTTTTCTCTTTTAATATATCCGGTGATTTCAATGGAAAACGAAACGACGCATAAGGGTTCTCAGACTAATTTATTAGGAAATAATCCGTCTCAGGATTTAATTAACTCATTTTCAAACGAAAAGAAAGTTACAGCGCAGACCCCGCCTGCTTTTTTAATTCACGCTACAGATGATACTGTTGTGATACCGGAAAATAGTATAAATTATTATTTAGCACTCAAAAAAAATGGTGTTACAGCGGAGTTACATTTATATGAAAAAGGAGGCCATGGTTTTGGATTAGGCGTAAAAGATACAAGCAAATTCTGGACTAGAGACTGTGAAGAATGGCTTAAAGCAAATGGTTATAATTAAAAAACAGAAAAGGCAAAACGTATTACGTTTTGCCTTTTATAAAAAAAAAACAAAAAAAGAAATTAAAAACCAATTTTAATTTTTCCTAAGCAGTCACTTCTTGTTCTGCAATATTTTTCTTGGGAACCAGAACTGCTTTTGCAGCCACTTTTGGTTTTGCTGCAGGCTTCTTTTTACCAAATTTCTGTTTTCCCCACCAGATAATAAATCCGGTAATAGGCAGTGTTGCCGAAATCAAACTGGCAAAAAAAGCGATAAATTTTCCTGTAAGTCCCAGTACGCTTCCCACATGAATATCATAGTTCATTCTGCGGATTTTATCCGGAATATTAGCATCTATATATTTTCCTGAAAAAGGGGTTTTAATCGAGATTTCTTTTAAACTCTGCTGATCAAAACTATAACGGTCCATATTATAGAATGTATTTTTTTGTTTGTAAACAAAAGCTCCAATAGGATCTGCCGGTTTTGACGGAATTGATATCAAAATTCCAGATGCCTGCGGATTTTCCTTTTGCATTTTAAGCAAAACTTTATCGGCAGTAGTAATATCAAAAGCTTTAATATTAGTTGTATCAGATTTTGGAGATTCACGGTTTTCAGTCAATGGTTTTCCTCCAGAAGTAACCCAGTATAAGGATTTACTCCACCACCCAAAGCTCCAAACCAAACCGGTAACGGCAATAAAGAAAAGAAAGATACAGCTGTAAAAACCCAGTACATTATGAAAGTCATAATTAACACGTTTAAAACTGGCATCCCACTTAATTTTAAAGCTCTTATCGATAATTGATTTGATCCATTTGGTTGGCCACCAAAGCACTATTCCTGAGATTAAAAGCACAACGAAAATTAAAACTGCAACACCTACAATTGGTCTTCCAATATCATACGGAAGCCATAAAGCACGATGACCGTTTAATATCCATCTGAAAAAATCCGGCGAATCTCCTCTTGAAAAAGTTTTTACGTTTAATATTTCTCCTGTATACGGATTCATATAAACGCTGATAAAAGTTCCTTGTCGTCTGCCTTTTTTAGGCTTTTCTCCCTTTTTCCCTTTAGCTTTTTCAGAAGGCTTTCCCTGAGATTTTACCTCTCCTTTTTGGCCTTTATTTTCGGCGATATCATTTTTCCTGCCTTTTCTTTCACCTTTTTTATGTTCTCCCTTTTCTCCTCTGCCTTTTTCGTTATCTTCTTTTTTTTCAACAAAATAACCTACAATGGCAGCATCGTCTTTTTCGCCAAAAGTAACACTTGCAGCATGCTTGTCCTTCATCTTTTTATCGGCTATAGTTACCAACTGTGAGGGAAGTAAAAATGCTTTTTCCTGAGGCTCTACAAAACGCCAGTCTTCGATAAAATCTTTTATTTCATTTTCAAAAACATAAATACATCCTGTAAGGCTGACAATAACTACAATAATTCCAGATGCCAGACCAAGCCACAAATGAAGCCAGGCCATAACACGCTTAAAAAGCGATTTTTTACTTTTTTTCTTAGTATTAGGTTTTGGTTTTGAAGAAGAAAACATATTTTTTGATAGATAAATAGAATAAATAAAACCGCAAGTCCCCGCCAAAAGACTCACGGTTTTAAAAAATAATTAATATTTTAATTTCTGAATTGCAGTAATCTGACCGCCTTCAACTTTCATACCTTGTGTAGCTGCTGCAGAGGTACCATTGATGGTATAAATCCAGTTTCCATCAGGTGTATTTACACCAAGAACAGCAGAATTTCCATCTTCTGTTGCAATATTGTAACGAGTAGTAGCACTTGTTAATAAAGCCGGCATGCCCGTAACCCATTTAAAGGTTTGGTTGTATACATCAGCAACAGCTAACTTAACAGCTCCAGAATTAGTCCCAGGAGTTCCGTACATTAATAATAAGAACTTACCATTTGAGATGTAACTTGTTGAAGAAATTTTGTACCCTCCTGATTTTTCCTGAACATTAAAGAAGTAAGATTTGTCAAATTCTGTAGTGCCTTTATTAATTCTAACAACAGCCGAAGGTTTTGTAGAACTAACTACACCGTTAGCTGTTCCAATAGCTCCGGAAAATCCGTAAGCATCTCCTTTTTCATCCTGAAACAATCCATTAGTAAAATAAGCTCCTAAGTAACTTGTACGGTCATCTTTAATTACTTTTTCTAATTTTAGGTCTGGATAACTGTATACAGCTACCCAAGTACTATCAGCATGTCTAGTTCCAAAAGTATCCGGAGCAATACCATTAATTTTCATATAAGGCATAAATACTTTATCTCCCACCTGAGTTGCCCAGGTAAAATGAGCTCTTTCTGCTAAATCTGGATTTTTATTTCCAATTAAAAGTCTGGTATCTTGTGATACGGTTCCTGTAAGTATCGACTGTTCTGCATCAACTTTATACATATAAGAAATTGAAGCGCCGCTTCTAGGTACTTTTACCATTAAAATATCTTTGTTAACGGGTGCAAAAACTTGTACTGTTTCCGCCTGAAAATTTGAAGTCTTAGTTAAATCTCCATTCGCAGTTAAGCCATAAGTAGTAACAGCTCCCGGATTTCCCTGACCGTATAGGAAACTAAAAAATTTATTTTGCGTTGATAAATAGTAACGATAAGTACCGTCTTGTTCTAATCCATTTCCTGCCGTGGTAATAGATCCTTTTGTAATGTCGTCAGCAGTTAATAAATAATCTGCTACTCCAGTTGCTCCTGTAGAAACAGTAACTATATATTTTGATTTTCCAGTTTCTCCACTACTTCCTTCATTTTTTTCGTCGTTACTCTCACATGAAGTAAAAGTGAAAGCAAACGCAGCTAATAGTAAAGGTAATTTGCTAATTGTTTTCATAAGTATTAAAGTTTATATTAAATTATTTATTCGACTTGTTAAAGAAGTATCTAAATTTTAAATAAAAAGCACGACTAGGTTTTTGAAGTGAAAAATTATCTACAAGCTCATTATCCAATAAGTTTTGACACTCTAAGGCGATATTGTATTTTCCATCGGCCATTGTGTAAACCAAGTTTAAATCATGCTTAAACTGTACTGGAATATCGTGTTTACCATTTGAGCCTCCTCTACTTGGCCAGTACAAATAATAAGCGTGTACATAAAGAAGATTATAGCCTACAGATAAATTATTTCCTTTTTTAAATACATCGTTGAAAAAAACTGTTCCATCCAGATTACCAAATAAATAAGGAATATTGGGTACTCTGTCCTTGTAGTAATAGGAAACAAAATTTTGCTCTGGCTCATATTTGGTCATATTGCGTATATCCTGATAAGTCATATTAATACCAGATGTAAAACGCTTTTTGTAAGAGTATCGAATCTCTCCATCAATACCTTTTGTTCTTACACTTCCCTGATTAACAGTTACAGTTTTGTTCTGATTATTGTTAAATTCAGTACGAATAAAATCAGCAGCATTACGATATATACCATTTACATCAAATGTTAAGGCATTAATATCATTAAAACTGGTTTGATAACTTAAACCCAAATTAATATTGTTACTCGATTCTGGTTTTAAATTATTATTACCCTGTAAATTATCATTGGGATCACCAAATATTTCATTCGATGTAGGCAATCTATAGGTTTTTTCATAAGAGGCTTTTAGCTGCAAATTTTGCTTTAAATAATAGCTGCTTGCTCCTCCATAACCTAAAGAAGATGATTTATCATTTAACTCCATATAGGCAACATCTCCCCAGTTTCCAGAAGGATTATAACTTCTGGTGAGAGTAGTTTTTAAATCATAATTCTTTAAAAATAATGAGGTACTCCATTTTTGATTGTAGTCAAATTTATAGCCCAATGCCAAAATATTCTTTTGCAGCTTTTCAGGCTGCTGATACGTTATGGACTCAGGATAAAGTTCATCACTTCCTTTACGGTCAAATGTGTTAAATGTATTGTTTAATAATAAAGAATGACGTTCTCCTAAAGCATAAGTCGCATTGAAAGTGGCTATTCCATTGTTGTTTTTAAATTTATACAGAGATCTGCCGGCTTCTCCACCTGGACCAGCATTTGTTGTATATTGCCCAAACCAATTGTATCTTCTATTTACAGTATCTACAGTTTGTTCATAACCAAAATTAAAATTTCCCGTTACATCTACATTCAACCCTTTTGTAAACAAATCTTTTACCTGGTATTTTAAAGTAGGCATCAAAGTATTCCCGCGTCTATACCTTTCACCAAAAACTGCTACCATTCTGGCTCCGGTTTGAATATCAGCCTTATTTTGTCCGGCAGTAAAACCAACCATTAATTTATCGGCATATTTTTTACCCGTAATTCCAATATTAAAAATTACAGTTTCATTATGGTAATTATCATGAAATCTTCTTACTCGTGTTTCTGGATAATATTTACCAGTTTCCAAATCATTAGTTTCAACATTTACCCAATAATTATTATCCGAATAATTTTGAAATGCATTAATCTCTGTCGTAAAACCACTTTTTGAAGTATAGCCTGCGTTTACAGCAGTTTTAAACGTGTTGAATGATCCAAAGGAATAAGAAGCGTCTACATATGTTCGAGGTTTGCTGTTCGTTACAATATTAACAGCTCCTCCTAAAGCATCTCCACCCAGCCAAATAGGTACAACCCCTTTATAAACTTCTACACGATCTGCCAGGTTAATTGGAATATTATTGATTTGAAAAGACGAACCAAAATTATCCATCGGCACACCATCAATAAAAATTTTAATTTGGTTCCCAGAAAACCCATTAATAGATAATTCTGATCGGGATCCTACACCTCCAGCCTCGCGAAAACGTACTCCTGAAACCCTATCTAAGGCATGTGCCAGATCTAAAGTGGAGTTATGCAGTTTTTTTGCATCGACGGCTGTTACGTTATAAGCTTGTTTATTGATCTTTTCAACTGCCGAACGTCCTAGTACAGATACATTTTCTAATTCCTGCAATTCGTTGTCTAACTGAACTGGAATATTTATACCTGTTCCAGAAACTTCTATACTTTTTTTAAAGCCTGAAAAACCAATTGCAGAAACTTTTATAGTATACCTTCCCGGTTTAACATTTTTGAAAATAAACTTTCCGTTTTCGTCGGAAATCATACTTAAGTCAGTTTTTTCTATTACTATTGTTGCGAATGGAACTGTTTGCCCAGATTTTTCAACGACTTGTCCGGTCACTGTAAGCCCTTTATTTTGCTGGGAAAATGACAAGAACGAAAAGAAGAAAAATAAAATAAAAAATAAAATTTTTGGCGTTGACATATCTTTAATTAGACTAATTATAAATAACTTTGGCGCAAAAGTACTCTTAACAGCTTCAAAAAAGTTAGGGAAAAACGGATTATTATTTTGTAAAAACGGATTATATTTTGAAGATCAAATCGCAACTATCAGCCCATGAAAAACCAATTATTAATATTGAAATTAAAGACCATTACGATCCCAAAAGTATCCTTACTGAGGAAATTATAGACCTGAAAAAGGAAGAAACAGATGAAATAAAAAGTCACATTTTATCTACTGACGGAATGGTTCTTATTGATACTCAATTATGTCTCTCTAAATCACAGACTGATGTTTTTGAGATTAACGAAGAATGCGTTGTAATGGATTTTGTTAACTCCGGCAACATCGAAACCGATATTGAACTCCCTGAATCAGATAAATATATAAAAGAAAGTACGCACAATATTTTTTACACCACAAAATTTAAAGCTACTTATACGATTCCCGCATTTGAACAAGTAAATTATTTAGCTATTATTTTTTCCAAAGAATTTTATTATAACATAATCAATGAGGATTGGAAAGTTCATGAAAAATTTTCTAAAAACATTCATTTAAAAAAATCAAGCTATCTCACAAATAAATACATCCCATTTACTCCTTCAATACAATGGATAATTTCTGAAATTAGAAACTGCAACCGAAAAGGTGCGCTGAAAAAAATGTTTCTCGAAACCAAAATCAGAGAACTTTTAATACATCAGCTCGAAGCCATTATTACACAGCCCGGACAAAAAGACAAAATTGACGATGAAGATTACTCTAAACTTCTGGAAGCAAAACTAATTCTGGAAAAAAATTATGTTCACGCTCCAAATCTAACTGAACTTTCGAGAATGATTTCGCTGAATGAATTTAAATTAAAGAAAGGTTTTAAAGCCTGTTTTGGAACAACCGTTAAAAGTTTTATTATTAAACTACGAATGGAATATGCTAAAGAATTATTTAAGGATAAAGCCTCAACAGTAAGTGAAGTAGCCTATAAATGCGGTTACAAAGATATTTCTCATTTCTCGGCTGCATTTAAAAGTTTCTACGGCTCCTCTCCTCAAAAATTTAAAAGCAATTGGGACTATATTTATTTTTGGATTACCGGAATTCTGATATTTAGTTAATAAAAAAGGATTTTAGATTAAGGCTGAATAATCAGCCAAATCTAAAATCCTAAAAAAATTAGACAGTATTTGTATAACAATTTTCTACAAGTTACCCACGATCAAATGAATATGTCAAATTTTAAAATTAAAAATCGTCTCTCCAAAAACATTTTTAACCGCAAAAACCATTAAAAACAGCAAAAAAGGTAAAACGCTGTTCTTTGATTTCTACGCAGCAAATCTATGCTCAGTTTTTGAAAAATCATTACGGCTTTCCGCATTCAGCAAAGATTTTTTCTAAAAATTTTGAACCTCCTAAAACACAAGGAATCTAAAACTTTAAACCTCATGCTTTTACAATTTATGACGAAGTTTTTAGATTAATAAAATACATTTAAAATTACCAAAACACAGAAAATAAACCCAAAAAAACTTTCTTGTTCTAGATTAAGCTGAGTTGAAATTGGAACCAATAAATTT